>JAZQSP010000026.1:0-17789 GCA_045630205.1 Faecalimonas sp.
AATGTCGCACAATATAGACTTTTCCACATGTGTAAAACTCCGTTAAAAATTATACAAAAATAGTATTGTAATTGGGCTTTTGTTGTAGTATAATGGAGTTATACCAAATAAAACGAAAGGAAATGGTAAAGGGTATGAAAAGGTACAAACTTATAACAGCAAAGGTCATGCTTGGCATCTCGGCCTTGTTCTTCTTTGCTGATTATCAGAAGCTCGAATTCTTGTGGATTCAAGCTCTCGCTTTGCTGGTTGCATTAATCTGCATTCGTTATCTCAAACATAATGAAAGGAATTGGAATGTGTAAGCTTTGTGAAGGAAAATACCGACCATCCTATTTTATGATTCAAGAGGGTTGGCTTTATGTCTTTATACCAGAATCAAATAATTCAGTTGTTGAATTTCCAATCGCTTATTGCCCTTGGTGTGGCGAGAAATTAGACGATGAGCGTATGATGCCCAAGATTGTTACTCGTGATATGAAAGAACAGATGCAAGAGCAGGAAGCTGAAAGGGAGGAAGAATGAAAAAACTCTCTTATATAGTTGGAAAAGAAAATGTAGAGGAATTGAAAAAGGTTTTAAGAGATTTGACGGAACTTCATGACAGATTGGCTAATGTTCTTGGGGACTGTGAAGTATATACCAACTCATACGAGCAAGAGGTAGAAAATGAAGAATAAAAAGCTAACTACCTCTGAATTATGGAATGGCTGGTATGATGCATACAAACAATTAGCTCATGATAAAGGTAAATTTAAGCAAGTTGCTATCTCTGTCGATGGGTGTGATGATAGAACACTTTTTGAATGGTATGTTTTTGAGGACGAGTTAGAGTTCTTGAAGCTCTTGGCTTCAAGGTGTAACGAAGTATCCTTGTATCAATGCCAACCAAAAATTCACATCTATGAGGATTTGGAATCAGCAGAAGATTATAACAAGGAAAGGCTAATAGTATGACATTAACCACTAGGGGCATCTGCCACGACTTGAGCGAATCGCCTTACACCTTTACGAGGCTCAAGGATGGTAATGAAATTATCTATTGCTTCTCTTCAAAGCTTCACCTTGAGAAATTCAAGGCTAGAGAAAAGAAGCACAATAGTGATTTTAATGGTTTTTTGAATCGAAAATATAAGGCCATTTTTGACATTTTATTATTCTCGGATTTGAGCCTTTATCGTAAAATAGAAAGCAGAGGATTTTACATTAAAATTAACAATAAGGGTGTAACATGTCTAAATTCTATAATATTAAGTGGCGAGCTAGTGATGAGCGAGAAGCCAGAAGGATTATCAGAAACTTCAACGACAAATTGAGGCGAGAGATAGCGAGGAATCCTTCAAATAAGTCAGCGTTACCTCAATTCTTTAACCCAAACACAGGTGAATTTGAAAGCAAAATCACCTTTGAGAACTTTAAGAGCATGGTTGATACAAGGGCCGACTACAACAGAGAGCTTAATGCTCTTAAGCGTTTTAGCAGGCGAGGGGCCGAGAAGATTGTGAATATTCCAGGCAACTATAATGAAGCTCGTACTACTCGTTGGCAACTGCAGGAACTCTCAAGGCGAACCTCCATTATTAATCAGAAGAGGCAAGCAAGGCTTGAGAAAAAGTCAGCCCTTGAAACCATTGATACCCTCGGCAAAACTGGTTTTACTTATGGCCAAGCTTATGCCATGGGTATGATTTCAGACAACACCCTAAAACCTACTACAGCCTATACAGAGGGTATGCAACAGGGTGACATCAAGAGAAAATATAGAAGCTTGATGCTGGAATCAGGGCAGAGGTACTACGAAACAAAAGACATTCAATTAAAAGAAAACTTTATCAAAGGGCTGGAGGAAACTTGGAGGCCTGAAGAAATAAAGGAAATTGTAAACAAAATCAGAAGCATGCCACCTGATGAATTTATCGAAAAATTTGACAAGAAGGCAGGTGACACCTTCTCTGATATATACTTTCCAAACAAAAACCAACGGAAAGCATATCTCGAAAACCTACGCAATTATTGGCTAGGTGAAGCTGTAACTACTACAGCATAAATACGCAACAATTGTTAAAACGAAAGGGCAGAATCCATGGGCAAAGTCTATGTGGCAGATTTTGAAACGACCACGAATCCTGAAGATTGCAGGGTGTGGGCTTATGCTTTGTGTGACATCGAAGAGCCTGAAAAGGTTACTATTGGCACCACCATTGAAGAATTCATGGAATGGTGTGAAGAGCAGAAGGGCAACCCTAAAGTGCTTTTTCAAAACCTCAAATTCGATTCACACATGATAATGGATTACCTCTTTCGCAACAATTTTAGGTGTGTGGAAGATAATAAGGACAGGCAAACAGGCACCTTCACCACCCTTATTGGCGATACAGGCCAATTCTACCAGCTTGAGGTAATTTTCAAGCGTAAGGGTAAGAGGGTGCAGAAGATTACTTTTCAGGATTCCTATAAGCTTATTCCAATTAAGGTGGCAGATATTCCAAAGGCCTTCGGCCTTCCAGAAAGCAAGCTCACACTAGATTATGGCTGTCATAACAATTTGCCTAAAGGCACACCCCTAACACAGCATGAAATTGATTATGTTTCTCACGATGTTATTATTGTTGCTAAGGCTATTAAATTCTTTTATGACATGGGCATGAATAAGATGACCATTGGTGCTTGTGCCTTAAACGAATACAAGAGTATTGTTGGCAAGAAGAACTTTGAGCGATGGTTCCCTCAACTCGGCCTTCAGTATGATATTGATGTTAGGCAGAGCTATAGAGGTGGCTTCACCTGGGTAAATCCTGAAATTGCTGGAAAAGATATTAAAGAAGGAATTTGCTTGGATGTCAATTCATTATACCCAAGTCAGATGAGGTCGCCAGAGAACCCCTACCCTTTTGGGTTGCCAATCTTCTTTGAAGGCCAATACAAGCCAGATTCGATGTACCCTCTGTACATTCAGATGTTCAGATGCGAATTTGAGATTAAGCCTCATCACATACCAACAATTCAGATTAAAAATTCTATGTTCTTTAGGGGTAACGAATATCTGACTTCAAGTAATGGCGAGATTGTAACGCTTTGCCTTACGAGTGTGGATTTTGAGCTGTTTATGCATCAATATAATGTATATAACATTGAATATCTATCTGGCTGGAAGTATAAGGCCACAATTGGGCTATTCGATGAGTATATAGACAAATGGACCGAGGTCAAGATTAAGGCTGGTAAAGAGGGTAACAAGGGCATGAGAAGCATCGCAAAGCTCTACCTCAACAGCCTCTACGGTAAGACAGCAAGCCGACTTATAAGCGTGAGCAAGATTCCTTTCTTTGATGAAGAAGATGATTGTATTAAATACCGATTTAGCGATGATGAGCAAAGAAAAGGCTGGTACATTGCTGTTGGTAGCTTCGTGACTAGCTATGCTCGCAGACTAACCATAACTTCAGGGCAGAAGATGCTAGATAACTATTATGCTGGCAAGAGTGAGATTTTTCCCTGCTATGCTGATACTGATTCCTGGCATTGTGCCTCGCCTGGCTTTAAGCTTCCAGATAGCATTGAGATTGACCCTTTCAAGCTTGGTGCCTGGAAGTATGAGGGCCGTTTCTCGGATAAAGGCCAGAAGCCTGGCCAAGGTGCTAGATACCTTCGCCAAAAGTGCTACATCGAGAACCTAACAGAAGATTTGGAAGGCGATAGCCCCGAATACAAGCTTAAGGTCACCTGTGCTGGTATGACCGAGGCCAGCCACCCATTCGTTACTTTCGATAACTTTCACATCGGCTCAAGTTATCCAGGCAAGCTACTGCCTGAAATTGTACCAGGTGGCATCGTACTTAAAGAGGTGGATTTTACTATTAAAGAGCATTAATGTTAAAATATTAATGTACAGGTTGATAGATGACCTTTAACAGAAAGGCAATTAAGCACCAAGGTGAAGAGCCTCTTGATTGTCAAATTGGATTGGTTATCCATCTGTTAAAACTCTATCGCCTGTACGGTTAGGAAAAATTGTGGCAATCGATAAAAGTTTATTCTGGAATATTAATGAAACGCTTACACACTCGGAAGCGTTATTTTTCGTGATTACTGGTACTCGTGGCTGTGGTAAGTCTTTTGGGTGTAAGAAGCGTGCTATTGAGAACTTCCTCAAGAAAGGCGAGCAATTCGGCTATATTCGCCGATACGAGAAGGACCTCGATGAGGCCTACAAGGAATTCTATAAAGATATTGTTGATGAGTTTCCTAACTATGAATTTAAGATTGAGGGTAGAAAATTCTATTGCAGACTACGCCCAGAAGATGAAAAAGAGAAGTGGACCGAAGATGAGGTGTGTGGCTATGCCTTTGTCTTGAGTACAGCCAGCAACAAGAAGTCTATCCCTTACCCTAAAATTACAATGCTTATTTATGATGAATTTATGCTTGATAAGGTTAATTCTAACCAGCGATACATTCCTAATGAACCAATCTCTTTACTTAACCTATATGAAACTGTGGCTAGGCCTGGTACTGGCCATCCAAGGGTGGTACTATTCATGCTAGGTAATAACACCAGCGTGAATAATCCTTTCTGGTACTTCTTCGACTTACAACTGCCGACCAAGCAAGATAAAAATGGTAAGTGGATTTGGAAGCACCCAACCAAGCCAATTATTGTAGAGAATGCCATTAACCCTAAATTCATTGAGGCCAAGCGTGCTACAGAATTTGGTGCCATTACAGCTGGTACGAGCTACGATGCCTACTCAATGGATAACAAATTTATTAATGATAACGATACCTTCATTGAGAAGAGAAGCTCTAATGCTCGCTTCTATTTCTCTTTCATCTATAAGGGTAAGAGGTATGGTGTGTGGGCAGACTTTATAGCAGGTCTAATGTGGGTAAGTGAGAAGATTGACCCAGGCTACCCACTTGTATTTTCGCTCACAATGCAAGACCACAGCCCTAATACCCTATTCTTAAAGAGCCGAAGTGGTAACATTCCTTTTAAGAAATTTATTGATGCCTACCAGAATGGGGCTGTAAGATTTGAGAATCAGATGATAAAGTCAGCATGCTATGAAATTATTAAAATGGTGATGAATCTGTGATATAATACTTCAAAGGCTTCATGGTTCTCCCTAGGCAAATGCCCACCCAGCCTGAAGAACCTAGACTTCCTAAAATGTATAGCAAAAAGCCCCAATGCGAGAGGGGCTTTTTGCTTGCTTTATTCAACTTATGGTATTATATAAGTATGAAAGAAGTGATTTGTACAATTTGTGCAAGCATCGGAACTGCTTTCATTTATCTAATAGGTGGATTCGATGTTGCAATACAATGCCTTCTTATTGCTATTGCCCTTGATTATTTGTCAGGAATAACCAAGGCTTTTATCAAGAAAGAACTCTCAAGCGAGATAGGATTTAAGGGCATCCTCAAGAAGGTTGCCATTCTTTTAATTGTCATGCTTGGTGTTCTGATTGACAGGGTAACAGGTGAATCAGGTGCAATTCGTACCTTGGTTATCTATTACTTTGTAGCCAATGAAGGATTGTCTATTATAGAAAACCTTGGCGAATGTGGCTTACCTATTCCAAAGAAGCTAAAAGATGCTCTTAAGGCTCTTAAGAAGGAAGGAAGCAAGAAGAATGGCTAAATTAAAGCATTTTATGGTTGTACAGGGTGATGATTTATCTTTTACTATCACCTTCAAAAATCTCAACACATCGATAACTAAGATTGAGCTTGGGGCTAAGAAAAGCCTTGAGCAGGAAAGTTACGATGCCTACATTTATGAAAATCAGGGTATAACTAAGCTGGCGAGCAACAAATACCTGATAGATTTTAGCCCAGAGATTACAGCTGATTTAGAGCCAGCTTGGTATTTTTATCAGCTAAGATGTTATATCGGTGGTGTACCTCGTACACCACTTAAAGGAAAGCTAATTGTTCAGGACCCTGTAATTAATGAATAATATAGATATTTCAATCGGTGATGATATTCTGATAGGCCAAGATAATGGTTTTAGTGTTGATGAGCAGAATAATTATGATATAAGCTCTGATACTATTGTTGGCCCACCAGGTCCACCAGGACCACAAGGCCCTATGGGACCACAAGGCCCTCAAGGTCCACAGGGGTTACCAGGTGAAACTGGCCCAGCTGGTCCAAGAGGCCCACAAGGTGAGCCTGGTGTTGATGGTGCAGATGGCCAAAATGCTACCATTGAGATTGGCTCTGTTACCTCTCTAAATTATGGTGAAACACCAACTGTCACTAATAGTGGTACAGAAACCAATGCTGTTCTTGATTGGGGCATTCCTGCTGGTCAGCAAGGCCCACAAGGTATTCAGGGTGAGCCTGGTATTAATGCTCAAGCTTATGTTACTCAAAATACTGGCTCTGCTACCATTACAATTGAAGATGCTAATGGCATAACAACAGCCACAATTTATGATGGGGCTACTGGTGCAACAGGTCCTCAAGGCCCAACAGGTCCACAAGGACCAGAAGGCCCAGAAGGTCCAGAAGGCCCTCAAGGTGCTACTGGTGCAACTGGTGCCACAGGCCCACAAGGGCCAACTGGTCCACAAGGTCCTCAAGGCCCTGCTGGTGCAGATGGTGCTGATGGTGTAACCCCTGTAATAACTGCAACAGCTTCAGTTGACAGCTCAACTGGCACCCCAAGTGTTACTGTGTATAAAACAGGAACAGATGAGTACCCACAATTCGATTTTGCTTTTGAACACCTCAAGGGTGCTGATGGCACCACACCTGATACTTCCGTTACAAGTTATTCCTTAACTAGCCTTCCAGCACATTCAGGTGGTACAAACGGGTATGAGCTTAAGAAACAGCTTAATGTGGTGTGTTTAGACATTGATGTTATTTGGATGAATAGCATTACTGCTTATACATGGACAAATATTGGAACGCTTCCATCAGGCATTCGCCCTGCTTCTTCTATTACTTGCGCAATCGTTATGACCAATGGTGCTGATGGTCACCTATTTACTTTTGGAAAAATGAACATTCAGACAAATGGTAATGTAAGGATTAATACAAATGGTGGCTTAAGTGGGCTTTGTGCTGTTTCTGGTTCTATTTCGTGGCTAATTTAATAAAAGAAAGGAAAGAAAACCTATGCCATACGAACAAATTAAACAATTTTACCCAAAAGAGATGGGTAAAAAGAAGGGTTGGTGCTTACAGAATGCAAGGCTCGGCTTCAGAATCTATACAGGTAAGTATGCCTCGGCAAAATCTGCTTATGAGGCATCTAAGAGAAATGGCACCCTTCGTGAGATGGATAAGCTTCCAAGCAACATCTCTGTACCTGTTTACCAAAGTACAACAAGTAAATATGGTCATGTTATAGTATATGACCATGGCACCTATTATTCTGATGGTTCGGTTGTCAGAAACCCTAAAGGGCTTCTAGGCTGGGATATTAGAATGGATGGTGTAGATGTTGTCAAATTTACACAAGCAAAATCCTTCTTGCCTGAAAAGGGTTATTGGGGTCCTGGTGATTGTGATGATAGAATTGGTGATTTAGCTCGCTTTATGCGACAAATGTTCCCTGCCTATACATCAGCAAAGGCTCTTGGAAATTATTACGGAAAATATATCAAGGCAAGCATAACCGAATTTCAGAAGCGTACTGGCCTTTATCCTGATGGCTGTGTTGGCCCTAAAACTTACGATAAATTAAAGTATTACGGATTCGATTACTAATGGCTCAACACAATGGATATTCGATTGTAGCTCACCAATCCTATGATGCTTTTAAGCAGGCTACCATCAATTCGGGCTGGAATGTCGATTTCGCTTACGGTAATCAATGCTGGGACCTCTGCTCACTTTGTTACTACCAATATGGTGACACCCTCTATACAGGCCCACAAGGAAGGGCTAAGGAATGTTGGACTGTTTCAAAAACTCGAAATGAGCAATCACCATTTTATGCTGTTGAAGGCAAAGAGAATATTAAGCGAGGTGACATCATTGTGCTTGATGGTACATCTTCATACCCAACAGGCCACATCTGCTTTGCCGATGAAGATTATAATGGCACGAATCGCTTAAGGACTTTTGGCCAAACCCCTAGCCTTCATGGTATTAATGGCAATGCTTCGGTTGATGAACTTGGTATTAGCCTCTTTCTTGGTATCTTCAGAAATCGAGATTGGTATGTGCCACCCCCACCACCAGAGCCAACAGAAAAGAAAAGAAAATTTCCTTGGGCAATAGCCTGGAATCATTGGGATGGCTTCAAGCGTTAGCGAAATATGTTATAATATAGATAGTAAGGGTACATTAATAACAAAGAAAGGACAGAAGATGGATAAAGAAGCTTTTGAGGCTAAAATCAAGGCCATCGGCTCTTGTGAGGATGATTCCGAGCGTAGGGCGATGCTTGGTGAGCTTTATGAAGAGGCTGGGCAGGTCTTTGATAATAATAAAGCCCTGACAGAAGAAAATGAGCAAGCCAAAGAAAAGATGGAAGCCTTAAGAAGTGCTAACCAAAGGCTCTTCGTTATGGTCGGTACAAACAAAAGCCAGGAAACTGTGGCAGAAGAGGAAACAGGCCTCAAAGAAGAAAAGAAGCCTGAACCTCGTAAATTTACTAACTTATTCGATGAGAAAGGAAATTTCATAAATGGACGCAATTGAATTGCTTAACACCATTCGTGATAACGCTTCTGAACAATATCAAGAGCGTGTTCCAGAAGCTACTCGTGCAAACATCGAAGCTGTTGGCATGGCTATTACTGACATGGATAACGCTACGACTTATAACGAGTTTATGAACACCCTCATTAACATGATTTATGCCCCAATGCTTATTCGCAAGAGCTGGTCTAACCCTCTTGGCAAGTTTAAGAAAGGCAAAAAGACCTTTGGCGATACGATTGAAGAGGTTTACACCAACTTCATTAAAGCCAAGACCTTTGACCAGACTGGTTCTGGCCTTCTCACTCGTGAGCTTCCTGATACCAAGGTTGTATTCCATCGCATGAATCGCCAAGACAAGTACAAACTTACCGACAGCCCAGAGGCTCTCGCCAAGGCCTTCAAGTCTTATGAAGGTGTTGCTGATTACATCTCTAGCCTTCTTGAGGCTATTCGCAACTCTGCCGAACTTGATGAGTACATCTTGATGCGTCAGCTCTTTGCAGATGCTCTCAACAATAATGCTATGGTTATTGTCAATGTTCCAGACCCATCCCTTAGCGAAGATAATGCTAAAGCCTTCATTAAGGCCGTTAAGACCGTATCTGGTGGCATGACCTTCCCTAACAGCGATTACAACGCTTACCTTACTGCACAGAGCGATGATAACAAGCCTATCATCACCTTCTCTCGTAAGGATGAGCAGATTCTTATTGTCGATAATGCTACGGATGTTACGACTAATATCGATGTCTTGGCATCTGCCTTCAACAAGTCGATTGTCGAGTTCAATGACACCCAGAAGGAAATTATCGATGCCTTCCCTGTCGATGGCGTGATTGCATGTCTTGTAGATAAAAACTTCTTCCAGGTCTATGATGACCTCTTTACCTTCCGTGAATTCGAAAATGGGGAAGGATTGTACAGAAATCACATTTTGCATGTCTGGCAAACAATTGGCTATAGTATCCTAGTAAATGCCGTGGCCTTCCAGATTGCTTCTGATGCAGATAGCGATGGTACGGTTGAAGATTATACTGTTACCTACAGCCTCAAGACTGGTGTTACTAGCACGAATAAGCGTACTTCTGCAAAAGAAGGCTCGGCTTACAGCACGACCCTTAAGGGTGTTAAAGGTACGGATACCGTCCTCATTACGATGGGTACGGAAAAGGTTGAAGATGTTGATACCCCAATTGACATCACTTCCGATGTGTATGATTCCGATACTGGCAAGGTCGCTATTCCAAGCGTTACTGCCAATGTCGCTATCAGCGTATCTTAATTAATAAATTAAGGGCTGGTGTAAAAGCCAGCCCTTTTAAGAAGGAAAATAATAATGCAAGATTTATTTATTGAATTCCTGCCACCATGGGTTGAAACTGGACTTCAGCCTGCTTTTTATGACCGAGAATCTGGTACTGTCCTTCAGCAGACTGCTAGGATGTATGCCAAGGTTAACGAGTTAGTGAAAGCTGTTAATGGCATGGATAAGGTAATTAAAGAGTATATTGATTATATCGATAACTACTTTAAGAATCTTGATGTCCAGGAAGAAATTAATAATAAGCTTGATGACATGGCCGAGAGTGGTGACCTTGCTGAATTCATTGCATTGTATGCCAACCTTCCTTGTGTTCATGCTTATGCCACTATTGCTGATATGGCCTCAAGCGAAAACCTAGCCGATGGTAGCTACGCTCGTGCTATGAGCAAGACTGTTGCTGGTACTGGTGATGGTGCTTATTATAAGATTCGTGAAGCTGTTGAAGGCGATGACCCAGATGGCGAAAACCTTGTTGCTATTACTGACACCACCCTTGTAGCTGAAAAAATCCCTGATGCAAACCTATCAGCTTTAAGTACCACTCTACAGGTCGAGATTGATAATAAGTTACCTCATTTCTTTGTGGCCTCTGGTGCTTCTGCTGATGATGTACAAGCCCTCATCGACATTGAGGGTGAGAAAATCGTTGAGTTCGCTAAGGGTGTTACCTTTACCTTTACCAAAGCATTACATCTAACCTCTGGTACAATTCTTGAATTGAATGGTGCGACCCTTCACTTTAACTTTATTGATGCAACAGATGAAACACTTGGCATCTATAATTACAAATTTGATGATACTTTTACAGGATATAATGGTGCCCAGAATGTAGCGATTAAGAATGGCTATATTAAGCAGGGCTGTATTGTGCTTATGCACGGTAATAACACCCTTCTTGAGAATGTTGAATTCATTAATACCTATTGTCGTCATTGCATCCAAATTGCTGGTTGTAAAGATACAACCATTAAGAAATGTATCTTCAATGGTGTAAATAAAGATGACACAATCGCCGAGGGTAGTGAATGTATTAATATAGACCCAACTACGTATGGTGCCCAGCCATACCTAGACCAAGAATCTGTAATGTATGATGACACTAATAATATTGGTGTGTATGTAGAATCATGCCAATTCAAGATGGGTGGTGATGAATATCACACATTCTATATTGCACTAGGTGCTCACTATTCATACAATGATTTTCATATCTATACATATAATTTGCAAATTAAGGATTGCCTCTTTGAAACCCCTAATTATTGGGCAATTTGCTTACGTTCAATGGAAAATGTGCTCATTGATGGCAATCAATTAAATGGAAACAATGCTTATTCTCGTGATGAAGGTTCATACTTTGTTATTGCAAGGGCAAGCAATAACAATGTTGTAATTTCCAATAACACCATTACAGGTATTGAGCAAATTTATCATTCTGGCTCGCCTGTCGCTTTGAGCAATAGCCTTACCATTGCAAATAATACTTGTGAAACCTTAGATAATGATGGTTATAACCCTGCTATATGGCTATATTGTGTAAGTGATACTAGAGTGATTGGAAATAGCATACTATCTGATGGATGTGCCATTGTCGCTGATGGTTATTCAGAAGGCTCAATCATTCCTAGTGGCTTGACGATTAATGACAACACAATCAATATTGATGCTGACCAACAAGCATTGGTTATCAAAAATACCACCAATATTGTTATTGATAATAATGCCATTTCTAATAGTGATAATGCATTTTCGCATCTGATTCAATTTGCAAGCGTTACCAATATTAACTCTGTACGCAACAACAGGATTTCTAACACCCAGAAACTCTTAACTAGCATTGACTTTGTAAATCAGAGCTTTGTTAATAATGGTGCTATGTATCGCCAAATGGAATGGCAGGATGTTGGTGCTACAAGCCTATCAGGTGCCTTTGCTAAGAATATTACCAACTTTAGAAGGCTAATCCTTCAGCTAGGCACAGGTGCCACATCCCAGGTTATAGAGTTAAAGCCTTGGTATTGGGATGGAAACTATCTATCTGATAAAACTTACAAATTTGCTGTAGTAAATTCAGACAATTCTATCGGTTATGCAACCTTTACGATAAGCGATAGTGGTGCAAATTATTCCTACTCTGGCTCAATCGTAATGAGATGCATGTGGGCTTGCGATTACTAACGAAAGGATTACCATGCCTTGTGGAAAACCAAGAAAGAAAAGTAAAAGGAAATAAGGAAAACCTATGGCAAATATAACCAAAGTATATCTCTTAAGTGTACCACTTGAGAATGACTACAAGGACACTCTATATTTTGCCAACGCTACTGCCCAGCATACCTACTTTGCTGGGCAGGTAGTCAAATCCTATACGGATTTCAGCTACCAGCGTAAAGACAGCGTAATTAGAGTGCCAGCAATTGTGGATTCTATCAGAAACTGCAATTATGTTATGTACCAAAACTCGGCCTATTCTAATAAGTGGTTCTATGCCTTTATTAATAGAATGGTATATATTGATGATGGCCGAACAGATATTTATATCTCTACCGATGTTCTTCAAACATGGATGTTCGAGATGGACTTCAAAGATTCATTCATCGAGCGAGAGCATGTTAATGATGACACCTTTGGCATTCATACAATTCCAGAAAGCCTAGAAACAGGAGAATTTGTATGCAATGACATTGTCGAGCAAAAGTATGGTATTAACGATTGGACACAACCAGGAATGATGGTTGTGATTCAAGTTTCAGACCTCGACCTTTCTGTTAATGGCCAAAATAACAAGCCGAGTAATCCACCAACATACAACACAACCAATGGCATTCCTAACGGTTGCTATTACATTGGGGTGGACTTTCTACATTCTGAACTAGCAACGATACAGACAATTATTGGTGCTTATGATGGTGCTGGCAAATCTGAAGCTATCATTAGTATGTTCTTATGTCCTAAAAATGTTGTTTCTTGGCACCAGACCGAAGGCGAAAATAATTCTGGATTCTGGCACAGCATCAGGCCTCATGCCTTCTTTACTGATGATTCTTCTGGTGCTTTCCAATTTGGCCAGGCACAAGTGCCTCTCAACAGCTCACTTGATGGCTATGTTCCCCACAACAATAAGTGCTTCACCTCGCCTTTTAACTATATCTATGCATCTAATAATGCTGGACAAGATATTCAATTTAGATATGAGGACTTCAGAGGCACCCCACAATTTACAACCAGGGGTGTACTTGAGCAGGGTGGTTGTATTAAATGTACACCAGATAATTCTAAGGCTTCATATTATTGGAATGGTACTGTAAATAAGGGTGATGGTTGGAATGAAGGACTAAGTGGTGCTAAATTCCCACAGCTAGGCTGGAAATCTGACTTCTATCTAAACTGGGAGGCTATTAATGGTAAAAATATTGAGGTTCAGGCTGGCCTCTCTGCTGTTAACTTTGCTGGCAATTTGGTTGGCTCGCTTGCAGGTGGTTTCCTCGGCTCTATGGCCTCTACTTCTTCTGCTGGTACTACTCTATCTGGTACAATGAATCCTGATGTGGCAGATGCTAGAGCAAATGCCCTTTACAATGGCCTTGGCACTACTGGTGGCATGTCGGCTGGTACAGGTGCCATTGGTGCTGTCACTAGCTTTGCATCAGATATAGCCAATACAATGCAACAGGTGAAACAGGCAAAGATGACACCAGACCAAGCAAAGGGTAATGTTAATGGTGGCTATTTGCAATTCTCATCAGATATGTGCAAATTTACATTCCGTAAAATGAGTGTTAGATATGAATTTGCTAAATGCATTGATTCTTGGTTCGACATGTTCGGTTATAAAGTCAATCGCCTAGGCAAGCCACTTAAGAACCATCGCCAAAATTGGTGGTACACTAAGACCATTGGTGCTAATATTGATGGAAATATTCCAAATGAAGATATGGAAATCATAAAAGCGATATATAATAATGGTGTAACCTATTGGAAGAATCCAGCAAATATTAAGAATTATAGCGTAAGCAATAACATTGTTGCATAAGGATAAAATATGGAAGATGATATATACCAGGTTCTATCTTACAAGAGTGTAGCACAGAGGGCTAATAATCTTGCTTTTACGGATTATTACTACTGGCTCATGCTTATCACTCGCTCATTATTTGAATGGAAGAACCTGCCAAATAACATGAATGAAAGATGGATTGAGCGTTATCTCTACAGAGATGGTCGCTGTGTGTTCTACGATGACCCAGAGCTTGGCCTCATGGTTGCAGGCTTTGCCGAAACATACACCCTCAACTGTTATAACGACCCAACCTCTGTAACCCCCATCGCCCCTAACTATACTTACAAAGGCAAGGAACTCATCAACGGTGATAATGCTGTTGTCATTCGCAATAATGATATGATGATTCCATCATTCCCAATGATTCGCCTCTATGCCAAAAAGCTGGCCAATCTTGACAGGTCAATTGAGGTAAATGTTGAAGCCCAGAAAACACCTGTGGTTGTACAATGTAGCGATAAGCAGAGGCTATCTCTTAAGAATGCTATCAATCAGAGAATCGATAACGAGCCTGTCATGTTCGTAGATAAGAGCCTCGACCTTAACGATATTAAGATTCTTGACCTTAACCCACCTCTAGTATTTCCACAGCTTCAGCTTCAGAAGCACAATGTGCTTAATGAATGCTTTACTCGCCTAGGTATTAATAATGCCAACATGGATAAGCGAGAAAGGCTTGTGGCCGATGAGGTCCAGGCCAATAACGAGCAAGTCCAAGCAAGCGAAGATGTGATGCTCAAAGCTCGCCAGAAGGCCTGTGAAGAGATTAATCGCCTCTTTGGTACTAACATCTCGGTTGAAAGGCGAAAACTCGACAGAATCCCTGAATTTGATGAATTCATCGATGTTAATGGAAAGGAAGAACAATAATGATAATTCCTGCTAAATATACAGAAGTATTAGATAACCTTCTCAACAATGAAGAAGCCAAGGTAGCCATCGATGAAGCGATGGCCACCTACCCTCTCTACGAGCAGGAAGAGAAAGCTCGCCAATTTGGTACTGCTTATCATGTACCTACTCGTAAGGAATTAAATAATAAGATTCTCAATTATTACAGATTCCGAGAGATTGGCTTTGAAACCTTTGGCCGATTCATCTTCGAGCTTAAAACTGCCCTAGAAGAGATTATGCCGAAGTATAATCAGCTATTCTACTCTGCTGACCAAGACTTCAACCCTATCTATAATGTGGATTATGAGAAAATCATTGGCAGAGATAGAACCGATAGCACGACATCGAATTCTGCCTCTACTTCCAGCGATGAAACCAATGCACAGAATAACACCAAGAATATTATGGGTGGAACCCCACAAAGTGAATTGAATGTGGCCACTAAAGATATTGAGCAAGTGACCTATGCAGATAATGCTTCCTGGAACCAGAGTATTGATGAGAACAAAACAACCAGCAACATGGCTGGCAACTCTTCGACAGATGGTAGCGAATCTGAACTCACGAAGGAAACCACTAAGGGTAACTTCGGTGTTGTTTCAGCCCAGGATTTGATTCTGAAATATCGTGAAACTATCTTGAACATCGAGCAGATGATTATTAACGACCCTCGCATCCAAGAGTGTTTCATGCTAATTTATTAAAACATAAAAATAAGGTCAGTATGGTTAATATCTGGCCTTATTTTAATTAACGCAACTTTTTAATAAGATATAGTGAAAACTATCGTGGGAGTTAGAATACTCTATTATTCACATTGAGGTAGTATTTTTGATTTTCTCGGTCAAGAAATAAAACTAAAAACGAATGGAAATTCTTGATTTATTTAGCTTTTCCTCATTACTGGTTAAGGTGCATAACCATAACCTCATTATAGCACAAAAATAGCCAAGTAAAACAAGGCTATTTTTGGAAAAGGACAGAAAACCTTTTTGTGAAGGTTGTGGCAAACCTTCCCTTATATTATACAAGAAAATGAGCCGATTAGCTATCGGCTCTGTTGGTTATATGAAAAGTGTTGACATTGAAACAATAGCAAATGTTTACTATCTTTTCTAGGTTCTCTAACTTAAACTCACCATAAGCAAATGTTATAAATATCATTTCTGTAACATGTAGCCCATAAGGTTTTAACATATCATATAACTCTTTTGAAGGTGTGTTCTCTGGAAATTCGGCCTCTAAGTACATCATCTGAATCACCTCGCTTTCAATGTACGATGATATGATTTTATTATAACAAAATAACCCCATTTCTGGGGCTATTTCTGGTAAGGGGTACAGTTATATTATATCACAAGCCAAGCGATTCTAGGGTGTAATTTACATCGCTGTCAATCTTGTTAAAATCTACTGTACCTCTTGCCACCTCTACTGAATAATAGAAGAGGGTAGTCTTAATCACTATATCAACATAATCGGAATAATCGTTGAATGTGATATACTGAACAGGCTCATTTTCATGAAGCGTAATCCAGGACTTTAGCACACTCTTCAGCCTTGAAGATAAGGCTGGCGACTTCTTATACTCGATTAATGCATAGTGATTAGCAAATACATAGATGTTATCGAAGCTGGCAATAGGTGTTTTGGTGCCATCTTCCTCAACATTGTATATTAGAACCTCATTGCCGAGAAACTCGGCAAGAGATTCCTTTCCTGTATTTCGGTTAACCACATTATTCTTCATACCCACCCCTCAAATTAATCTTTGAAGTATGCACGAATAGCAGGGTATTTACCATCCATGGTATTACCATTGATGAAGGCCACAAGCTTTTTCTTGTCGCTGGTCGAGCCAGTATAGTAAGACTTGCCTGCCTTGCTGGTAGAAACCCAGAGGCTTGCAAATTCCTTTTTCGGTTCCTTAGAATCCTTATCTGCAGAGATATAAATAGTAACATCTGGGCTATTTGGGTTCTTCTTAACGCTGTTAAGGAAGCCAATCAAGCGAATTGGAAATTCCTTTGAACCTTCCTCGGTGTTGGTCTTTCCTGTGTAATATGTGAGGTCACCCTTTTTATTTTCCCAAAGGGCAAAGGCTTCTTTTAATTCTTTATTATTCATCGTTTCTGTTCCTTCCGTTGAACACTTAAATTAATATATTCTTATTATACTTCAAAGACTACTTCAATGTCACCCTTACCTGCCTTTTCTTTTATTACTTTTACGATTGCTTCAGAAGCTTCCTTATCGGCCCCTTCTGTTGCATGGATTCTATCGATTGTAATGGTTTTCTCGCCATCGAATGTACCGAAGGCAAAGACCCTGTTATATACATAGGTAATCTTTGCACGCTTCTTATTCTCATCGGTCATATCTGGCAAGATGCGATGATAGAGCTTGCCTGGTTCGAGAGAATCAAGCAAGGCCTTTTCTTCCTTCTTAAACTGCTCAAGGATTTCCTTGATTTTGATTGGTTCTACTTTCTTGTCGGTCATATTAATCCTTATGATTGATTAGTAAAATGCTGTTGTGGTTAATATCGATGTAAGGAATGACCTCAATCTTCCATTCGCCCTTACCAAAGCCAAAGTTGTCTTTGACATAAGCTAGGCGAGCTTCAGCCCCTTCCTCGCTCGGATAGATACCAGCAACATTAATTTGGTGCTTCTTATCTAAATAATACACCATGTATTGAATTTTCATACCCTTTACCATTTCCTTTCGTTTTATTTGGTATAACTCCATTATACTACAACAAAAGCCCAATTACAATACTATTTTTGTATAATTTTTAACGGAGTTTTACACATGTGGAAAAGTCTATATTGTGCGACATT
>JAZQSP010000027.1:0-2994 GCA_045630205.1 Faecalimonas sp.
AACAGCTTGGCGGCTTTTGTGCGGTCAACCTTCAACCAGAAGCCTACTCTGTAAACAGAATACGGCTCGAGATATACACGGTTTCCGACAGAGTTATCATCATAAATTCTGAAGCGACGATATTTTGCCTTTTCCCATTGACCTGCATTGTTAAACTTAAGATAGTTTCCGCCGCTATGCGCACCACTTGGATCTTCTGTTACGAAAATAGCATCCTTATTATCAATAAAGCTATTTTTATGGCTTTGATAATATGCTTGTGCCTTAGCCGAATTAGCCTCGAAATCTATTGTAAGAGTACCTTCCTTTAAGGTTTCGGGGTTAGATAAATCCTCGGCCTTGCGATATTTAGGATAAAGGTTTAAATCTCCTGCGGGGAATACTGATTTAACATACTGTTTACCCTCGCTATCGTACCAACCGTCAAAGATGTGATACAACCGTGTACAGGGTCAACCGAGAATTCGGTATCCCCGAAGCGTAAAAATTCCATAATCATTTCTTCCTTTCCCTTGGAACTCTTTTATGGTATCATTATAGCACACCCACCCAGATTTTTCAAGTACCAAAAAGGATTTCAGAACGATTGTAGCATGGTCCGCACAGAACATGCCGCAGGAAATTCGGATTTTTATCAAAAAACCTTGACATAAAGGCAAAAATGTTATATAATTATTTGTATATAATGCAAAAACAAGATTCCAAAAGGAGATATCATAGATATGGCAAACGAAAAGAAGCTCGTTGAACAGATCACGTCCATGGACGAAGATTTTGTTCAATGGTACACCGACATCGTCAAGAAGGCAGAAGTCGGAGGCCGCGGTCTTAGGAAGACAAATCCTTGGTGCAACTCCTTGGCTCACAGAACGACATGGCTACGATCCTACTTACCCTATTTTTTTATCGTTCTTTGTGCAAATTGCACAAAACATCTGTTCGATTGTACAACATGCACAAAATTACATGAACAAGTGGTCATATTTTCGGCAGTATAACTGAAGTTAGTGTGTTATACTGTTTTTGTAGCAAATAGTATGTTTAAAATAATAAAAGAAAGGTGAAAACAATATGAAAAAATTTAGAGTGGTTATAGTAGACGGAATAACAAAAAGAATGGTATTGATGTTCTTAACTATTGCGATTATACAGGCATTCAGTGGGATAAAAGAACAGATGCAGAACAAGAAGCAAAGCTGGCAAGAACATCAGGGTATTACACTTTTATTGAGATTATAAAAGCATAAAACAGTATTAATGCAGCGGCTGGCACTGCCAGCCGGCTGTTGCAGAAAGGTGGTTTAATATGAGAACATATCACGGCAGCTATGCAGACAATTTAATTGATTTTGTTGCAAACGGTATCATGTCAGATGGTTCACTTACTTATATAAGAAAAGATTGCGAAAACGGGTGTGAACCTGATGGCAAAATAAGACAGTACCAACGCAATAAGCACAATGAATTTTTCTTAATAACTGAAGATTGAAAGGCAGGTGAATTCTCAATGATTGTATTTAGAATAATGTGCCGTATTGTCAATACAGATGAAAGTTATGACGTATATGCAGACAATACATTATATTTAACGCATGATGATGCAGAAACACAAAGACTTCATTATATAAAGAAGTCAAAACATAAACAAGACAAATACTACATTATATCGGAAGAAAAACACTATGAGAAAAACAATTGAATACAACAAAGCATCAATGCAATGGCTTGTTAAAATCGGCAGGCTGACAATATTTGCAACAGATAACTACGAAACAGCAAAGCAATTTCTATTACAGCATCAGGCTGATGTTGACAGTGACAGAAAGGCAGGTGACACAGAATGAAAGTTCCGGCATTAGCATATAGTGAACTGACAAGCACAATATATATCTGTTATGGCAGAGAAAAAGTTGATGTTACCGAACAGGCAATAAAGATGGTTAAAGCGGTTCTGATAGATAATATGCATAAAAGTATTATAAGCGAAAAGGCAGGTGACAAACAGTGATTATCAAGCAGAAAGGCAAAACAACATGGATGACAGAAGACTTTCGCAAAGAAGTCAATGCGATTTTTCAATCCATCCGCAATCATCCGAAATTCAACGCAGTCAAAGACATACGCTTCACACCGCCGAAAGGTTCTATTGAATATGAATATTATCATAAGCAGCTGGAAAGAGAAAGGCAGGCACGATCATGACAGATTTCAAAACGCTTCAGAAACTTAAAACCGCAATATCTAATTGCGATTTCAATTGCAAATTAATTCTAAACAAAGGCATCTTTGCACAGCTGCCTGACGGCTATTTAATCGACCTCAAAACATACACTTTTATGCGAACATCCACATTGACAAAGTGGCTAAATGTATTATATCTTATAAGAAAAGAAACACTGAAAGGAGATATAAACCATGCCTAAAATAGTCAATGAAGATGTCTACAAATTAATCGACAAGACCAATAAGCAGATGATGCGTGTATTTGATGAAATGCAGCGTGGTGGTGGCACAGACCGTCTTTATTCCCGTTACATGTCAATACTTGAAAGCATCGTACCTGCGCAATACCTCACTACAGGCAAACACGGTCTTGTAATCAGCAAGTCAGCAGCTGCGCAAGCGGCAATCAATCCAGCCGGTTTAGAACGTCTGCGCAGCACGCCAACAGCCGCCCAATATCGCCAAAATGTGCGACGGATACTAGCCAAAGAAACAGGCAAGACAGAAAAAGAAATCGGGCAGGCTGATATTGATAAACGGCTTGCGATGCAGAACTATGTGCGCAACGCTGAAGAACAAAACGGTAAATTGAAATATACCGAAAGCATGCGCAGTTTCTTTGAAAGTTCCGGCAAAAAGTCTTATGAAGATTTATACCGTGCAGTAAAGAAATTTGAAGCAGTGCAGAAACGAAAAGCAACAATTGCCGCAAAGAAAGAACAGACAGAAAAACAAAGAAAGGCGGCTGAATACGATGCAGAACATGCAAGC
>JAZQSP010000028.1:0-1141 GCA_045630205.1 Faecalimonas sp.
GTTACCTTGTTTCCATCTACTGTAATTGGAGTTTCAACTTCTACATCTCGATCATAAGGATGGAAATAGTGTTTGATTGAATTAGCATTCAAGTCTAAACAGAAAAGTTCTGAACGGTAGAAGACATCAAGTTTATCAGCCGAAATGTTTGCAAAGTTGAAAGTGTGATCAAAAATAGTAAAATCCTCGTCCTTACCCTTTGCGTTGCTTACATAAGCTGAGCTATAGTCATATGTACCTGTAAGGTTGAGTGACTGTTTGATACGAAGCCATGTGGCATTCTTAATGTCTGTATTGTTAAATATCATAATATCACCCAAAGTAGTTCCTTTTGGGGAGTATGTCAATCGCATTACCTTGTTCTCGTTGCCAGTTTGCAGAAAACACAAATCACCAATCACTTTGTATGAGCTTTCTTTGTTTAAGAGCATACTATCTGTAATTGTTTCATAACCTGTATAAATTGATTTGCCATTATCTTTGAAAGTCTGAATAAACATATCCGTAGGCATTCCAGATTGAATCTGCATACAAACCCACATACCAACAATTTCCTCAGAAAGATCCTCTTCGCAATAGTTGTAAATGTAACGCTCACCGTTTTCTTCGAAGAGAGAGAATGCCATACCAGGGATAACATCAAAGTGACCAGTCCAGTTGTCATCGTCCTCAAAGATCATGGTGATATTGTTCTCTTTTACAGTGACGGTACCGCGTACATTCTCCCAATACTCACCGTTCTCAACGCCATAAGATACAGCTGAACCATCGGCATTGATAATCAAAGCCTCTGCATAGTTGTCAGTGAGGCAAGTCCAAGTACCAACAAGGTCTGCACTATGATCGTCATAGATGTGTTCAGTCTCCTTGTCGCAAGCTGTGAAACCCAACATTGCCACAAGGGCAATTGCCATTAACTTAAAAATCTTCATACTTTTAGAATTTTGAAATTATTTATTGTTTAAGAATTTGCACACAAAAAAGGCGTTACGCACCGGGCACACAATATGCCAAGTGGTAACGCCAATATATGACTTAGAACCGTATTACTACGGCTAACTATCTGATTATAAGAATGTTTACAGGGGGGGGGTAAGCATTGCGAGCATTGACTCCGATGCATTTGCATAGGAGATAAAGC
>JAZQSP010000029.1:0-13621 GCA_045630205.1 Faecalimonas sp.
TCCTCACCCGATTTAAATCTCACCCGTTATTATAACACCTGTTATCATATCACCCGATATAATATGGTGTGTTATTATATCGCCTGTTTTTATTTCGCGCGTTATGGACAGATTTGTCCGGACAGAAGAAAAACAGGACAAGTCGCTTTTATACGACCTGTCCTATAAATCAGACTCAAAGAAATTGACCATTGAAATATGCCTGCCTGAGTGAATCAATCAAGCTGATATATGAATCAGCTATACTTAATGAAAAATCACATGGTGCTAAATGTACTGCTGACTGTTCCGAGTATAAAAAACTGTTTCCCAGATAATCATCAATCACGTCCATCTGTTCATCCTCAATATATGTATGTGTAAGTTTGCCGGTGTGATGTGCGGGAACGTAAAGCTCATCGTCAAACGCTTTAAACGGATCACCGCAGGAAGCTTTGATATAATCACGCCCTTTCAGTTTACCTAAACCGGCTACAGTCAAATGTATATCCTCGTCATCTTCATACAGATAACGCTTCGCTCCAAGTGCTTTAAAGCGCTTATAAGGAATTATATTCCCTTTCTCATCGCGCTCGTTCTCCACCTCAAAAACGCCCATCTGCTTTCCCTTTGGCCTTGCGAGATCAGGATCTAGCCCATAAAAGCGAAGCGTTTTATCGATTTTGAATGTGATATTACGATTATATTTATCAAAC
Organism: Faecalimonas sp.; assembly: GCA_045630205.1. GTDB lineage: Bacteria > Bacillota > Clostridia > Lachnospirales > Lachnospiraceae > Faecalimonas. Next base: position 696 of record JAZQSP010000029.1, read on the forward strand.
CAGGCTTTATGCCTGTCATAATCAAACAGTTTTATGCTGTCTGTATCCGAATAAACATAATCCTCACCTGCTTCAAAAATGGCGGCTACTATATTTCTTCTCGCATAAGCTGTTACCCACGTACCCCAGGGATAAAAAAGAAACCGGCCTTTATTTTCATTATATTTATCAATCATACCGGCAAAAGCTTCGTCCGTGAGTGTTTCTATATCCCATTGCATTTCACTATCCAGTGTTATTTCCGGATTGATAATATTTGTTAATGTCATACCGTATACGCTGTTCAACATCCCTTTGAGAAGCATATAATCAAATTCTTTACCCTTAACACCTTTAAGCATTGTCTTTCCCTGATAATATTTTAATACGCTCTCAATTATCGGTTTAGGCAGATAGCTTTTTATCATTGTATAACATTTGTGAATTTTAACTTTATCATACTTATACCAGTTTTTAATGATCCAGTAGTCCACATCTGTAATCGTTGTGATAATCCTGTCCGCTTCCCTTACTTTCCCATTGTCAATGGTTGACCGTCCGTCTATAACTGCCCTGGCCTGCGGGATATAAGCATCATATATAAAGCGTGGCCTGATATTAACATATTCAATGGAAATAACGGTGCAATAGTATTTACAGTACGTTTCAAGCTGATCCAAGCTTTCTACCCTGCGCTCCTTTGGTGCGCTCATGGGGTACATATCAGCAAGCATGACAGCCGGATAACTGGATGCAATATCAAGCCCGTAAAGACCTTTACACACTTCTCTGGACCATAATGTCGCAGTATGCGTGAAACCTCCCTGAGTCGCAAGCTTTATGTGCTTGTAGCTGTCCACATCCAATGTCAGCTCTTTCATAAATCTGCTGTATTTCCACCGGAGAAGCTTTTTCTCTTCCTTTGGTGCATCGGATCCGAAACAATGCTTTTTTATATCCCTGCGCACATATCCGGTCTTTGTAAGCGGTATAGCGTCCACTCGTCCTTCTATTTCAATTTGTTCCTGGATATATGCCATCACGACTTTTATATCATTTATACAATATCCTATTTCCTTATCAGTCAAAGGGGTTTCACAGTGTCTAATCATGTTGTAATCTAGATCACCTACCATCTTTTTAACCGGATATTTAACAAGATCTTCCCCGACAAGCTCCAACCTTTTAGCAGTGTTACGGTAAGAACATCTAAATTCAAAACCAAGATTACAGACCGCATATAAAGGCTCGTATGGTTTAGTCGCGAAGTATTCTGACCATTCAAATTTGTGTTTTATCCACTGGAACTCAAATGACAGATTATGTACGTATAATATGATTCTGCGCGTTTCGGACAGATTCAGCGCGGAAGAGACTTTTGCAAGCATATCAAGTAATTGTTCCCAGGTACGCCCTATGATACAAAATCCATCAAAACCGACCATCCAGATATACATGGTCGCGCGTTTTTTATACTCTGCGCGATCCCATTCCGGTAGCTGTGACCATTCAGCACCTGTCAGTGTATCATCACCCTTTGTAAAAAAGCTGCTTGTTTCAATATCAAAAGAAGCAGCTATATTATAATATTCGATTGTCTGTTTTTTCTTTCTGACTTTATAGGTTTTAAGCCCCTGTAAGTGCCTGATAATAGTGTCTATATCATCATGCATTACATAAGGGGCATTCAGCCTTTCATTAAAATCCTGTGTCATATAAACGGGTTCCATTCTTCCTGATCGTCCTCCGATACATCCATATAATCGTCAACTCCGGAGTTTTCATCCCCTCCGTTGCCGGAGTCCTGCCAACCTCTCGCATACTGCTTCATGACATTTATATAAACATCATCAAGCATACTCTCAGCTTTTGCAAACAGCTCGTCAATGCTTATATCAGGGTCACTTTTTATATTGTTTGCAACCATTTCCAAAACATGATATTTAAAAAGCACATCATTTACCCACGGGTTTTCTTTCTTCAATCTACTAAAAATTTTAAACATTCTCTTTGAATCGTCAGTAGACCATTTATATTTTTCTCTTTCTTTTTCTTCTTTTGTCTGTTTTTCCCTGCTTCCGGTCGTGTCCTCTTCATGGATTTTTTTAAACTGTTCCTGCACCTTTTCTGTAATATCCTTATAAAAAGCCTGCGTACCCTTTACCGTGCTTGTTGGATCTTCCATAAAATTCTTTATTCTTTTATATTCCTGTAAAAGCTGGTTTCTGTTTTTCCCCCTGCTTTCAAATAATGACACCTGACCACGGGGTCTTGACTCCTGCACCCTCCTGATAGCCGGAGACTCTGAAGCGTTTATTGTTTTGGATTTAAAAATCCTGTTTGCCCTTTTACGGGCTTCACGCGCCGCCGCTGTAACAATCTCCTTAAGCTCCGCATAATTCATTTTGACAGCTTTATCCATACCAACATATTTAACAGCCATTTTCTAAATCCTCCATATTAGCCGGATCCACGCCGAAGTTCCACATGTAATAGCATGCAATAGTCAGATTATTATTTTTTCCGTTTTCAAACCTTCTTATATTCTCATAAGTACATCCCAGGTCTTCCGCTACTGTTCGGCGGGTAACTTTGGCCGCTTCCCGCAGTTCCTTACATTTTCTGACAAAGGGCATTGTCATTTTTAAATATATATCTTTTTTAATCATTTTATTCCTCACTTTCTGCCTTATCCAATTCTTCCATGCTTTTCTTTTCTTCTGCTTCGATCTCACAAGTATCACATTCCCAATCAGTACATGGATTGTCGGTATAAGGACATTTCCCGTCAAATAACTCTGCGTCCCATGTTCGCTTCATTCTTCATCGCTCCTTTCTGCATCCTGCGCAAGTTTTAGCGTTCGCAGGTGATACATCACCGACTTAAGCTCCTGCTCGGTAAAACATACTCTTACATCTTCCAAACAAAGATCTTTTAAAAAATTAATATCTACTTCAAATTTATTTATAAAATACTCGATTGGTATTAGTTCCATAAATCCTCCTAATAAAAAAGGCGGTCAGCCAAAGCCAACCGCCCTACCGCTTTACTTCCTGTACTTCTTTTTAGGCTTCTCCTCTTCCTCGTCTTCCTCTTCATCCTTTTTCTTTGAGTCGCAGAAATCCAGGCGGGTAACAATTACGTCTGTGGTGTAGTGGGTGTTACCTTCCTTGTCCTCATACCTTCCGGTCTGTATGCTGCCGGAGATACCGATCTTGGAACCCTTCCCTAAATAGGTATCAATCAGTTCTGCGGTCTTGTTAAAAGCAACGCATGAGATAAAGTCTGCTGTGTCATCCTTACTGGCACGGTCAACCGCCAGCGTGAAGCGGGCTACAAGCCCTGAATCCTTTCCCTTCCCATACTCACTTACCTGTGCATCCTTCGTCATCCTTCCGATCAAACTAACCTGATTCATTCGTCATATCCTCCTTTGATTTTGCTTAGTTTTTTAAGATCAAAATAATCGTTATATAATATTTTAATGATCTCCGTTTTTTCCAATCGATTGTATGCGCTGGAAGTGTCAACTGCCTGTAACACTTCATTCAGCACTTTTAGGCAGTGCTTCTTTCCTTGCTTATACGCCTGTGCAATGATCAGCCTTGCAAGCAGTTTATCACTTTCTCTTTCTGCCCTGAACTCATATTTTATTTTACCGTCAATATCCATATTACCTCCTTTACATCCTGCATGCTATCACGGTAAGAACCAGAACAACCGGATAACATATCTGTGCCACTTCGTCTGCATCCAACCAGTGCATAAAAGCAAATGCAAGAATACCCAGGGATGCATACCCTAATATAGTTACCATTCTTCCACAAACACCTTCCTTTCTTCAAAATCGGAATCAAAAATACAGTCATATCCATAATCCCCTTCGCCTGCTTCCCAGTCATGCGCTTCAGCGATGCAGTGATCCACACTGTCAACCACATAAGCAAAATGATTGGGGTCATACTCCAAACATCCGGCGTCAAAAAAATCTTCCGAAATGTCCACGCCGTACCCGTACCCTTTCCAATACTTCAGCAGGATATCAGCTCTTTTGCCCTCTTTGTCGTAAAGTCTCATTTTGTCCTCCTTTCAAAAATAAATTGTGCCTGTGAAAGTATAATACAATGATTACTTGTATGTGTCAACAGGAAAATAACCGGATCCACACGGAACCGGTTATCTTCGACACAAGATATTTAATTTGAAAGGCTGTAACTTGGATATTGGTTACTACTTAAGTATATACGTAAGTAGCTTTTTAGTCAATACAAAACCCGCCTGTTGGTGCAAGCGGGCTTTGTAGGAAGTAAAAAATAAGAATAAGGGGTTTAAGTCTGTTTGTTCTGACACCAAAGTAAATAGTTTCTGACTATTTCGCCGACTTCGTTGTCCTGGTAAAAAACTTTGTAATCCCTGAAAAATTTAAGGATTTTTTTATCCAGGGCGTCAACCGGCTTGAGTATGTTTCTTCTATAATTATACCCCGCCTGCGCTTGCGTTGTAAAGATAATATCTTCCGTTTCGTTCCTGATCGGCGTGGTTTTCCGGTGTACGTAGGTGAAAACTACATCTTCCGCAAAGATTATTTCACAGTGAAGAGTGGATCCATTAAACTGTAAAAAGTACTCAAAAAGCTTATCTTTGGGCTTGTATTTAATAGGAAGATGCGGGTAAATATCCACCTCCCACGCGCCGGAAGTTATCATTTTAAGCCGAGGGTTATCAAACGCGAAGTAATAAGCGTTGTCCTCTTTTTTCTTCTTATTTAAAGGCTCAGCATATTCCACGGCAACCTTTAACGCGCTCTCCCCGTAGGTATAAACATCTATGTCACCTGGTTTCATTTTGTCAACATGCTTTAAACCCATTTCGTTGAAATATACGCAGTATTTGTTTACCGTATTACCCAGCATATAGATTTTTACATCCGTCCGGCCTCTGATGATCGTTGAAATTACATTCATAAAAAACACAAACTCATCTGGCATATATCCGAGTCGTGACATAAACTCATCAAAGACTATCAGATTGATATCCGGATATGATGTGGATTTGTCGTGCTCTACATCCGAAAGCGCGAAGCCATAAGCAAAAGGGCGTTCGTCCTTTGTTACGTTCCCGTCATCATCGGTTTTGGCAAGATACCACTTGGACGCATAGTAAACCACGTGTGACCATTCCCCACCGGTAATCGTTCTAATCTCGTCATTGGAGACAAGCGCGTCAAACATGGCCTGCCCGCGCTTGCCTACAAAATCCTCTTTCCACCGCCTAATAAGTGCCATCTGCTTGTTATTTTTGATATAATTTTCAAGCCCTTTTTTGAGCAGTGCATAAGTCTTTCCATTGGATCTGACCCCGAATATTAAATTATAGGTAGCATCCTTTGCGTCTATGCGCTCAGTGCTATAGTATTTGAGTTTTTTCTTAAACATAATAATCACGCTCCTGCAGTTACTAAAACAAATTCATAGTTCTCCCAGAAAGCATTGGGAAAAGCTTTCTGCCAGATAAGCGGATACTGGTAACTTTTCAGACTGTCATCATTCAGGTACAAATTCCACTGCTTTTCCTGCTTGTCAATGATAGCATCATGCGAAAGTATCTCCGTCCGGAAGCTCTCCAGGGGGTCGCATGAAAGATGCAGTTCAAGGACATTATTTCTAACCGCACGCACTTCATCCACAAAATAATATCTGCCAAAATCTGCGATATAAACATAGTTAAAGCCCAGTGCGCTTGACCTTTCTATTGTAACAACAGGATTTACTATATCAACTTCAGCGCGGAAGTGGCCAACCAGGTCGGCAACAAGCGACATTTTTTTACCTATTACATTGGATGCATCCGCAGTATTTATAAGACCTATGCCTGTCGCGGTCACAGCGCCTGAAGCCTGTATTATAACACCGGCTTTCAGACTGTTTTCAATGTCCACAAGCTCCCGCTTTGTAGCACCTGCAATGCCTAAATGAATGGAGCTTACACGGGTATATCCAACAAGGCTTGATAATGTGCTTTCCATATATGAGGGATAGCCAATAAATCTGTTCTGATTTGTCGGAATCGCCAGGGCAGGATGCTCAATTTGAATAAAAGCATAAGGGCATCCAACAAGTCCACCTGAACCGCCAAGACTGTTAGATTTTTGGATTATAGGTTTTGTGCTTATGCCGGTCATTATGTCGGAAGCAGACTTTGCCCCCGACTGTAAAGCTTTATCACTTGCAAATTCACCGGCCGCGCTTGCTCCCGCAAGTCCTGCCGCTTCCATTCCCACAAGTCCTGCTCCTACTGATAACAGACTCTGCCACATTGCCGAATAATTCGCGCTTGTAAGAGGTACAGGAGTAAGCAGATTACAATTAAATACCTGGTGAACATCACTGTCGACAAGCAGACAGGCTGTGGCAGATCCGGTGCAAAGATCTACCATATATTTAAGAGTGATATTATGCCCCATAAATATATCAACGTCCAACGGTACAAAACCCACATAAGGAATATATATGCTTCCTTTTGTATAGGGTGCATAGTCTGTGTACGCTCCCAAAGCTTCCTGGAGTGATACCGTTCCCATATCAAAAATCACATAATTATCAGCAGGATAATTGGATGTGATATCAAGTTCACGTTCACCGACTTTAATTTTTTTCGTGCCTGCGGCTGTGACATTAAAAGGCACAATACCCACGGATATGATTACCTCTATAGGATCAGCATAAACTTCTTTGACCAGCGAAGAGACAAAATTACTGCTCCAGATATCACTTGCTAACAGATGCAACTGTGTGCTTGACGGAGTATATAAAGTAATCAGGCCGGTGTCACAGATTGACACGGGTGGCTTATCCCAATAGGGCAGGGGATCTCCCTTGTCGTACGGATCACGACCTCCGTTCCCACCGCCAGGGCCTGACGGCCCATAATCTTTTTTATAAGGATCATCCTCTGTCGGATCCACGGGTTCAGGTACATCACCGCCACCGTTATTATACAGATACCAAAGGAATGTATAATAATCGCAGTATTCAGCTATACGATAACTATATACGCAGTTGACATATAAATATGCGCTCTCAGGATCAAACACCTCATTATATCCTGCCTGTCTAGCAACAAATTTTCCCTGCTCATAACAGCTTGCATTATGTGTCTGCGCGGCCAAAAAAGCGTCCCAGTCCTGAATACAAGGTATCCCATAATCCCACGGCTGCAAAGTTATACATTCCGTATCAAGTCCAATAGTTTCCTGGAGCGTCAGGGAATGATCATAAATTTCAATATCTATATAGGGTGCTCCGGCTGAAGGCCCATAAGCAAATTTAGCATACCAGCATGTATCAGGATCAGAACCTTTTAACCGCCAATATTTTGTCAGTGATAATGGTTCCCATTCTCCTGCACCAGGTCCGGGATATCCATTAACCACGCCTTTATGCTTATCTTTCATTCCCCACAAACCACTCATTACATTATAATAATGAACAATCGGCTCCCAGGTGGGATCACCGGTAAAATTACACGCGACAAACTGTGTTATAAACGCTTCAAGCGCTGTCATATTTTGAACAATAACGTCTACAAGTTCGTCATAATAATCATGATAAGCATGAAAATCTTCAGGTACTGTACCAATTTGAGTCTCTGACTGCTGTGTTACATCATGTATTAATATTCTTATAGTCCAATCATCGCTCGCATCATCTTTATTTATTAGCGTTACATCAAATACACTGGGTAAAGCCATTAAGTTCACCTCCTAAAAATAAAGGACGGTAGCACCCGCCACCGCCCTTTTAATAAGTACAGATTATTCCGTGGGATCAGCGATAAAGAATACAACCGCCTGCTCCGAAGGATCCACGAACGCGCCGCAGTCATATTTGTAGTAGTTTGAGTAAAATTCTCCTTTAGCATTGTATGCAGTGGTAACGCGCCTGTCGGAGTTTGTGACTCCCAGCGCATCATGATCAAACATTATACCCAGTACGCCGGTAACGGTTGTTGCTCCTGCGTCTGATTCATTCAGCTTTACGCTGATCTTTGATACATCTGCAAAATCGTAGCCGGTGCCTGATCCCTGCCAGTAGGGTACTACATCCGCATCGGGAAGGCGGGTGAACTCATCATGGAAGGTATCTGACTGAAGATATGCATTTGCCGCCGCTTTAAAGTCATTAAGCAGGACTACATGGAGCAGATCAGTGGGGGTAAAGCGGTCTTTTCCATTTATGTTGAAAAGCTTTGTAATGCGCTTCATGCGGTTTTCATACATTCCCATTGTATAGGATGCGAAGCGGATAAACTCCGGAGATGTAAGAGCCTTCTCAGCAGTAAGCGGGGTGTCACCGATTGCGGTAAATTTTTGATTATACAGATAAAGAAGGTTTACAGCCTTTACGCCGGAAGTGTTACCAATCGCAGTTGCACCAAAATCATCTACAACGGTGGAAGCTATCATATAATTAATAGTCCGCATAATAAGCCCGTCAATCTTTATGGTCATTGCTTTGTCAACGGCATTGTAAAGCATGGACAAAAAGCCGTTAAGCTCTTCCGCAGAATTGAACGCGCTCTTTACCTGCATCGTGGTGAACGACATATCTATTTCAAAGGTAACGCGCTTATCGAAAAACTTAGCTTCTACAGTAGGCTGATAAAATATCTGTGTATCATAGCTAGCGCCGTTCTGAAGCTCCCAGGAGGGATTTTCTGACGCTTCAGGGAGATCCGCGCTCAGTTTCTGCAAAACACTGCCAAACTCCCAGCTTGACATAAGGACTGAAGGTACTGCACCACTAAAGGGCCTGTTCACAAAGACAATTTTTCCGACTTTGTCAACCAGACTGCGAACGTAGTTATCCACTTCATTCGCATTGAAAACTGCAACTCCAACATCAACCACGTTGGAAAGATCTTCAGCCAGGATTACGCTATCGCCAAGGACTTCTTTTGTTACATCATTTACAAGATTATAAATCTGTTCAACTTTCACTTGGATCACCTCCTAATTATTCGCACTCAGCACATCCGCGCTGGTTACATTATACCCGCCCATAGGCGCATCAATATAGATAACATTACTGCCCTGCATCAGGCTAACCGGTATCGGGCTGTAATCAGCCCCACCGCCTGCATACTTTACGCCGGTAAGCAGTGTAAACTTGCCGGTTTTAATTGCGTCCTGCAATTTCTTATACAGTCCTGTTACAGTTCCACCGGTCGACAGTATCGCACCGGTCGCATCAACCAAAATATATCCTCCGATCATATTACTTTTCCTCCTTTTCAACGGGCAGGGTGTAAGCTTCAAACCTCACGGGGTCACGGGTTACGCCATTCAGGATGTAACACGTAGTGGCAAGCGTGTCTTTCTTGGTCATAGCCTGATCAAGTGCCTGGTGAAATGCCAGCGTTGCCGCATAGATATCATCATAAGCAGTTACGGCCTGGCTCTCAACCTCTTCGCCCTTTGTGAGCTTTCTTGTGATTGTTACCAAATAATATTTCATTTTTTGTTCCTCCTTTTAAATAAAAGTGTTGTTTTATTTGATTATACATAAAATACTTGCACTCTAATCGCACCAGCCGGAAAGGCTGTACTTCTAGATGTAAATACACCGATTTCATAGTTACTTGACACACCTAACAGTATCATATCTGTTGACGGATAAGAGCTAAAATCTGTCATCATAACAGATAAAATTTTATTGCCACTAGTCAATCCAGCGTCAACGCTTGCAATATATAGCCCCCCGTATGATTCAAAGGTTAAATTAGCAAGGTCTATCAATATAGATTTAGTTTTTAAAGGCAAAGGCACAGCATCCTGCACATTAAATGTCAAACTATTCTGATTTAACGTAGCCATAAATCTCTCCTTTCTTTTTAATCAATAAAACTATCGTTTTATTTAAATGGGATCAGTCGGGGGCGTTCCATCACCGTTTGCGTCAATCTTACCCCAAACAGTGCTTATATTTCCGGTTACCTGGAGACTGCTTCCCATTTCCACGGTTCCATAAATTGTTGCATTGCTTGTTACTGCGGCCGCACCGTTTACAGCCAGGTTACCGTCAACAACCAGGTTACCTCCCAGGTATGCGTGATCCTCCAGGTATTTAACCCTCTGCTCTAGTCCGGCTTCGCCGAGTGATTTGATAAATTCCTCCAGAGTTTTATGCGTACCATCCCGCATATTTACATTGTCATTCCAATTCAACATAAAATAACACCTCCTATTTAATTAAAATATACTTTAATATATCTTCAATGTCAACATGGAATCTATGTCGTTCATTACTTCATCGAAAAACCTCCACCGTCTGAACTCCAGTTCCTGCATGGCCATCTGCTGGGTCGTTGTGACCCCGATATTTCCGGAGCGCGTCAGGTGATGCTTTCCATCATCGGTCGTATTGTGGGTTAACTGATCCGTAATATTATTATAGGTTTCTTTCCTGCTGTCGGTGTCAGCAATGTTGTTATAGGTTTCTTTCCTGCTGTCGGTGTCAGCGATATGATTATATGTTTCTTTGCGTGTGTCTGTGTCGGCTATCTGGTTATAAGTCTCTTTTCGGCTGTCAGTTTCTGCAAGGTTGTTATATGTCTTTGTCATGGATGTTGTATCCTTAACATTCACATATTCATGTTCTTTTTCCGTTGTGTCCTTAAAATCCTGGCTGTGATTTTCAGTTATGGTTCTGTTATCAGATCTGTTATTTAAAAATTCTTTGGTGACAGTGCGTTCGTCATGCCGGCCTGATATATACTCCTTTATGTCTTCATGGCTTGCTTTTTCAACTGTTTTGCCGGAAGGCTGTGCAGTGCTGGAGTTATACCCGTAAATACTATCATCCGCAACAGACTCATTATTTGCCTGCGTGCCGGATGTCTTTTCAGATCCGTGATATTCCAGGTCATCGGTTGTTTTTTCTTTGCCCGTGTATCCGATATTATCAGTTGTTATTTTATCACCGACAGATGTAAATTCATTTGATTCCTTTTCTTTGCCCGACTTTGTAACGCTTCCGCTATCGGTTACACTTCCGGACGTGGTCAGTGCGCCGGAATGGTCCAGTGAGCCGGTACGTGTGAGTGCTCCGGAATGATCAAGCGAACCGGTGCGGGTCAACGCTCCTGAATGGTCAAGTGATCCGGTGCGGGTAAGTGCGCCGGAATGATCAAGTGAGCCGGTCTTTAAATTAGTATCAGATCCGGTTTTTTTCATCTGACTCGTTCCATCTTCAACCATGTTATAGTTTTCGATCGGATTATATTCGGAATTTATAAGCTCCCAAAGCGCAGACCACTTTGAGTAGTACATACCCTTTAAACATACTGCAAGGACTGTTGCACCTTCAGTTGTTATTTCATCCTGGTCATTCAAACGGTTAATAACAATAGGCGCACACCACTTTTCACCGGAATGTTCCTCATTATATATAATATCCAGGGGAAGCGCGGTCTGATCTTCACTCCACGGCATGGTGAGTGCATCCAGGGCGGAAAATATTCCGGATGTGTTGTCAAAAACCTCTTTAATCTTCTTTCTCTTCAACATATTTCACAACCTCCTCTGCAATCATTTCTTTGGCCTGTTTGATATCTTCTGAAGTATCCTCCGCAGTATCTTCTTTTTCTCCTCCATCGTCAGACGGAGCTTCCGAAGTTTCCGGATCCACCAATTTTTCTCCCACGCTGTCAGTAGAGTCAGATATATCACCGCCCACATTAGCAGATAGATCACTATTATTAGCGTTGCCAGCATTTCCCGTTCCATCCTCTACACCTCCCTGATCCGCAAGGGTTACAAGCTCCATCATATTTGTCAGATCGTTTTCCTTCCATGCGGACGCAAAATCCACTTTGATATCAGTGCCAAAAAGATCATTTACCTTTTCAACGCCCTCTTTTCTCATGTTCAGCATATCATCTATTAAAGGGGTGAGCATATCATCATTTAACTGTGACTCGTTGGAGTTTATGCTTTCACGCTTCATATTATAATTTGCATTCAGGCCAAGTTCATTAAATAAGGATGCTTTCAAATACTGTTCGTATTCTATAAGGTTGGTCAGTGCGTTGGCCTGCTGACTGTTTGCGTAAGGCTGTACTTTTATGCCATCAAAAAACGGAGCCTGCATTATTGCACCAAGCTTCCCACGCTTCACATCTTCCAAATATTCCTGCGCACTGTGATATTCGCTGTCTGTGTTTGCTGTGATTATGGACATTATGCGCGTATTGATCACGGACATATTCATGGACAGTTCGTTTTCGGCCATCAGGGCAATATATTTACTAACCAGCGGATACAGGCCAAAATATGCACTGTCGTTTCCCATAACAATGCAGTTTTCGTCACGTTCAAGCATTACACTGTCGTTTCCCTGACCGTCAGCACGCTCAAAAGTTTCATATAATTTCAGATATGGATTAGCAACTATATATTGACGGGGTACATAGTACGCATCCGGCACACCGCCAAATCCACCACTGCATGCGTAAAGCTTGCCTTTATAATTAAATATCGCGCAGTGGCCGTTTAACATCAGATAATATTCAAGATATTTCTGTGGTATGCTCTCCGGTAGGCCGTCATATTTGAACATAGACTGTAGCCGTAGGAATGTGTACATTATACCGGCCTGAATGTTCTTCTCCTTGTCCTCCACGTTCACGATCGGACAGGGCAGTATTGAATTGATAAAACGCTTGTAATCTTTTAGTGACATAGTGTTCACCTCCTTATTATATAAAATAACATATATTATTGATAAGTCAATAAAATCTCAATTTTATGTGTAAAGGACAAATCTGTCCATAACGCGCGAAATAAAAACAGGCGATATAATAACACACCATATTATATCGGGTGATATGATAACAGGTGTTATAATAACGGGTGAGATTTAAATCGGGTGAGGAGAGGGTGTGCCTA
>JAZQSP010000030.1:0-3853 GCA_045630205.1 Faecalimonas sp.
CCAAAGGCGGTTAGGATATGTGCATTTATTTTTAAGTTCCGCGTTTCAGGTTCAAATGAAACATCCAAAGAAGAAACTGACTGAACACCCTCTGTCTCTTCAATCCTCTGCTTGATAATTTGAACAATGTTCTTTGAGTATTTCCGCCCCAAAACCCGCGCTTTCCAAGGCGTTCCCGCCGTGACGTCCAAGAACCATTCGCCTTCCCAAAGTCTGAGTCTCTGAACAACTTTCTGAGCGACGGTTTGTGCAGAATCAGAGATGAAATCAGCATCCCCATACCCGAAATGAATGTCTCCATTTGTATCAATTTTTCTTATCTTCATGGCGTTGTCTTCACTTTTGCGGTTTGTCCATAGGGGAAAGCGTCTGTATCAAGTCCAGTAAAACAGTTGGGAGAAAGAATGTAATTTGGAGCTGTGACTTGTGCGGCCGCCGTTATGTCGTGAGTATGATCCAAAAATTTCACGCCGTCGATTGTAACATCATCTTTGATCTCAACTGAGGCCGCTTTGATTTTTACTTCCTTTTCTGTTTCTATTTGTATCCCGTTTTCTGAAATAGCGATTCTTGAAGAATCGTCAATCTTTTTCAAGACAACTTCAGAGGTGCTATAACCTGAAATTTTCTTCTTCTGAGAACACGGCCCCAAAATTGCAAAACCGTCACTCAAAGAATGATTCCTGATTTCCGCCTCACTCTGCACCCCGCCGGAATTCCACCACCCATCGATGCAGCGTGAAGCGAAAACCAACAAACATTCATCCCCTTTTTTGACTGGAAAAGTCAGTGAAAATCCCCCTCCATGAGGGAACACGACCGGAACATCAGGCAAAATCGGAAGAGTGAATTCTTGAACTTCTCCAGAAATTTTCGTTTTGATTTTTACCGTCGGTTGAACTTCCGCCGTCTGTTTTTCTTCATTGAACGAAACAATTTCCCCCGGAAGTGCGGTCCAGACGTCTTGAATCATTGAGAAGAAAGCCTGTCTGATTAAATCAGGCAAATCAAAGGTTTCTTGGATCATGTCCATTTCATTTCACCACTCTTTCTTCTGTTACGTCAGAAATTACGGCTTTTATATTCGTTATCCATTCGTTTCCATGAGTGTCGCCTTTGTGTTGGATTGTAACAACGCGCCCTGTTATCTCATAAATTCCCTGAACACCTTTGATTCTCACATTGTCATGAACTGAAAGTCGGTTTTCAAGAAGGGTGCTGAATTCAACCATCCGGTCGCCTCTCTTCGGATTTCCAATCAGGCCATGTTCTGGAGAGAAAACCATTTCTTCACTCTTTGAAATTTTATTCTGAGAGAGGACAAACAGACGGCCATCCTGAATGCTCCAAGTGCTGTCTGTGTTTCTTGAAAACGAAGAAAGACAATTTGACACGCTTCCAAAAAAAGCCTTCCCGCGGGGGAGTGCTTCCCCCGGGGGTAAATTTGATTTTATTCCTCTCCCTATTCCGTTCCCTTCCAAAACATCTTCGCACTCTTTCAGCGCTGTTTCAAAAGTGCTTCCCGCGCTGATACTTTTGCAGAGGAAACTTTTCTTCAGCGCTGAATCACCGTCCAAACATGAGAGAGTCAGAATTTTGTCAGTCGGTGTTTTGTCATATTCGATCCCCCATTGGCCGCCGATCCAGAAACGCCGAATATCACCTCTGAAAATCAGTCCCAATTTGTCAGAGTATCCGGCGGAAAGAATAACCTCTTTGTAGTCATGCCGAATTTTCGAGATCGTTTCATCTGAGAGATTATAAACGCTGATTTCTGCATGATTCGGGGATGAATAATCCCCTTTTGTAACAGAAAAAGAAACTCTGAGGCCGGAGAGGTCAAGCGCCTTCCCCGTTTTAGAATTAAGAATCAAAGAACAACTTCTAAGATATTTGTACTCTCTTAACTCCATCATTTCAGGCCTCTTCGTTGGCGTAACAAAGGACAAAATCACCTCTGAGATCGTCAATCCCCAAATCCTTCGGGGATGCAACGAACAGAACACCCTTCAGCCCCAAATAAGAGAACTGCTCAAAAACGTTCACCCCGGGTTTAATTGCACTCCCAAGGACTAAAGGGGATTCTTCTTCGTCCAGAATGTCTAAATGCCAACTTTCAGCCCTTCGATTCCACCAAAGGCGGAAAATATAAATCACGTTCGAGAGGGAAATTTTGAAATATTGAGGGCCGTCAATCGTCGGAATTCCAAAAACGTTCATTTGTATCCTCACTGAATCAAACTTGAAAGTTTCTTCAAAATTGAAACTTCGTTTTCATCTGCTTTCCGCGCTGAAATTTGCCCTCTTTGAACTGCTTTTCCTCTTCCGTCTTCCTTCGCACTCTTCACAACAATTTCATTGATAGGTGCAAGGATGATTTCCCGGAAAACCAAGTTCAAGGCCAGAACATTTTCTGAGGTTTCATCTGTTACCTGTTCAACTTCCTTCAGAAGAAGATTTTCATAAAATCTTTTCCCAGTAGAAACGGAAATGGGGATCCGTGCCCTTAGAAGTTCAATGATGTTTGAGTAAAGATCCTGAAGCGTTTCTTCTTCCGTTGGATACAAAACAACCTGAAGGGAAACTTCAGATGGCTTGACAAAGGCGTGATCTGTTAAATCCGCCCCGGATTGAACGGGGTTCTCTGTGATTTCGACCGCGTCTCTTCCCCTCTCTTCCCTGGTTATGTATGCCGTAAATTCCGCAATCGCCCTTTGAGGGGTGAAAAAAGCTGTGTTTTCTCCGTCCCAAGTTTCCATTTTTCACCTCTCAAAATTGACTCATTGCACGTTCCAAATTCCGCCGATTCGCCCTCTCAATTTCCTGTTCATTCTCCGGCGTCACATTCCCGTTCACTGTGATATTCGAAGAGTAATTCACCGTCTTTTGAGTGTTCCGATTCGCATTCTGAACGCTGTTCTGGATGTTCTGAACGCTTCCCTGAGTGGGGGGCGGTGCAGAAAATGAATCGGAAGTGAACAGTTTGAAAAATCCACTCAATGAAGGATATTCCCGGCTCAAATCTTCGAAGACAGAAGAGATAATATCCTTAATGTTTCTGGCCAGATACTTGAAATCTTCAGAAAGTTTTTTGAAGGATTTCCCAAGGTCAAGGCCTTCAAAATATTTTGAAGTTGTCTTGGCAATTTCTGAATTTTTCACAAGCCAATCATGAGCATCACCCAAATTTTTTGAAATTGACTTGGAAATTTCGGAAACCGTCTTCAGCGTTTCCCCCCAGTCAACAAGAGAATCGCCCCCTTCTTTCCAGGTTTGAATGTCATCTGCAATCGCGGCGACGGTCAGTGCGATCCCGGTCAGAACTGCACCGAAGGGGGAAGACGTTAAAAGGAGCGACAAGGCCCTAAATCCGGCATAAATCAGGGCGATTTTTCCTGGAATACCTCCAAGGGCATCATTCAAAAATTTGAGGCCGTCTAGGAGCTTTCCGCCCCATTGTATCAGGCGGGAAATCATTGATCCTGCAGCGCTCAAAACTTTGTTCAACGTTTCAGCAACTGGCCTTAGGAAATCTCGGATTTTTGGGAGGTTGTTCACAAGGTCTTTATAAATTTTGTTCAAATTCTCTGAGAGTTCAGGGAGTAAATCAGCTGTAAAACTCCGGACGACCTGATTTCCAACAAACTGAAAGCGTGAAAGAGTGTTTTGAAAATTTTTGGCCCCTTCAGCCGCCTTGTTCAAATCAGTTCCGAAACTCCCCATAATTTTTGAATATTCTTCAGATGCGTTTCCAAGTGTATCTGTGAAATATTCAATATCTTCGATTGAAAAGCCCATCCATTCCAAAAATGTTTGCTGCTGAATTCTGCTTTTCCCCTTCAACTTTCCTTGG
>JAZQSP010000031.1:0-4280 GCA_045630205.1 Faecalimonas sp.
GCGACGAACAATGCAGAAGAAATCATCAGTGATTTAGAATTAAAATACAATAGAGCCCGTCAGGGTGCTATTACACAGGAATTAACAGAAATTATAGCCGGAGCGGAAGCTATCGGATAGAGGAGTGAAAAAATGGCAACAAAAAATATAGGAAAAATCACTCAGGTTATCGGTGCGGTTTTGGACGTAAAATATTCGGAAAGTAACCTGCCAAAAATCAATGAAGCCATCGAAGTTACCAGAAAAGATGGCAGCAAGCTGGTTGTGGAGGTCGCACAGCATCTGGGTGATGACGTTGTAAGATGTATTGCCATGGGACCGACAGACGGTCTGGTTCGCGGTATGGATGCAGTGGCAACAGGTGCCCCAATCTCTGTACCGGTTGGTGAGAATACACTTGGACGAATCTTTAATGTACTCGGTGAGCCGATTGACGAGAAACCGGCTCCGACTGACGTAAAATATGAGCCGATTCACAAGAAGGCTCCTGCTTTTGAAGAGCAGGCAACAGAAGCAGAACTTTTGGAGACAGGTATCAAGGTTATCGACTTACTCTGCCCATATCAGAAGGGTGGTAAGATTGGTCTCTTCGGCGGTGCCGGAGTAGGTAAAACGGTACTTATCCAAGAGTTAATTACCAACATTGCAACAGAGCATGGTGGATACTCTGTATTTACCGGAGTTGGTGAGAGAACCAGAGAAGGTAATGACCTTTACTACGAGATGCAGGAATCAGGCGTTATCAATAAGACAGCCATGGTGTTCGGGCAGATGAACGAACCGCCTGGAGCTCGTATGAGAGTTGGTCTTACAGGACTTACGATGGCGGAATATTTCCGTGATCAAGGTGGAAAAGACGTGCTTCTTTTCATCGATAACATTTTCCGTTTCACACAGGCTGGTTCAGAGGTGTCCGCACTTCTTGGACGTATGCCTTCAGCGGTAGGTTATCAGCCAACCTTGCAGACAGAGATGGGTGCTCTTCAAGAGCGTATCACATCCACAAAGAATGGTTCTATCACATCTGTACAGGCAGTATATGTGCCGGCCGATGACTTAACTGACCCGGCTCCGGCAACAACATTTGCCCACTTGGATGCGAAGGTTGTACTTTCCCGTGCAATCACAGAGCTTGGTATCTACCCGGCGGTAGACCCACTGGATTCATCATCCAGAATGCTTGATCCACATATTGTCGGAGAAGAGCATTACAAGGTTGCCCGTGGTGTGCAGGAAGTGCTTCAGAAATATAAAGAATTACAGGATATCATTGCGATGCTTGGTATGGATGAGCTCTCAGAAGAAGATAAGCTTACCGTATCTCGTGCGAGAAAGATTCAGAGATTCTTGTCTCAGCCTTTCTTTGTAGCAACACAGTTTACAGGCTTCGAGGGACGCTATGTTCCAATCAGTGAGACCATCCAAGGCTTCAAGGAAATCTTAGAAGGAAAGCACGATGACATTCCGGAAGGACATTTCCTCAATGCAGGTAATATCGATGACGTACTCGCTCGTGTGAAATAGAGGTGACGGGCATGGCAGACGTATTTGAAGTGAAGATTATATCTCCGGAGCAGTTGTTTTACGAGGGGACAGGAACCTTTGTGGAATTCACAACTGTCGAGGGAAGAATGGGTGTATACCCAAATCACATTCCGCTGACCACGGTGCTTGCGCCGTGTGTGATGAAGGTACATGAAGGTGAGGATGTGAAGAAAATAGAGATTTCCGGCGGATTCGCAGAGATACTGAAAGATAGAATTACAGTGCTGGCGGAGAGCGCGGAGTGGAAGTAGTTATTGAGGTGTAGTATCTTGAAAATTAAGATCTACACCTTTTTTGTGACATAAATTGTATAAGAGGCGTACCTCCTCCTACTATATATTGTAGGAATCATATTTTTTATTAAATATTATAAGCTGGGGTAAAATTTTTGTAGGAAGATGAATAATAGATATGAAACGCCAATTATGCTAGTGCTTGAATTCGAAACAGATGATGTTGTTACCGCTTCAAAGGTAACAGGAAATACCGCTGGCAATACCAATTCTAGTTATTTATATGCAAAAGGGATACTTTACTTAATCTATGCAAAAATACAAGATTAAGTAAAATACAAACGCTAAAAAGATTGTAATTCGCACAAAACAGTGTTATACTTTACTTAAAACAAGCAAATAATAAAGATTAAGTAAAGTATAAGGAGATGTCGGCATGCTTGTAGGTAGGGAAAAAGAAATTTCATTATTAAAACAGATATCACAGGATGACAGTTCACATTTTGTGGCGGTATACGGAAGGAGAAGGATAGGAAAAACATTTCTGATTCGCGAATCCTTCGATTATCGTTTTACATTTCAACATGCAGGTTTATCTGAAGGTGGGATGAAAGAGCAATTATTTGCATTTGTGTCTTCTATGAAAGATGCAGGATATCATTATAAGCGCAAACCCAAGAACTGGTTAGAGGCATTTGATGGACTAAAGGACATGGTGCGTCAATCTAACGAAAAACGTAAGATTATTTTCATTGATGAGTTGTCCTGGATGGATACGCAGAAAAGTGATTTAATGGTTGCTCTTGAAAATTTCTGGAATAGTTTTGCTTCTGCACGAAAAGATATTGTTCTGATTGTATGTGCATCAGCAACATCATGGATGCTTTCTAAGATTGTGCACAATAAAGGAGGATTGTATAATCGACTAACGGAACAATTAAATCTTCAACCATTCTCATTAAAGGAATGTGAGGAATATGTTCAAGCGTCGGGACTGGCATTTAATAGGAATCAGATTTTACAGTATTATATGATTGTCGGAGGAGTACCATTTTATTGGAGTTTCTTGAAAAAGGGTCTTAGTCTGTCGCAAAATGTTGATTGTATCTTGTTTTCGGCAGATGCTCCGATGAAGGAGGAGTTCAAGTACCTGTATGCATCCGTTTTTCGAAAGCCAGAACAGTATATAAAGATTATAGAAACTTTGGGCTTGAAGAAAGTTGGCATGACCAGAGAGGAGTTAATAGAGACATCAGGCATTCCAAACACAGGGGATTTGTCGACAAAATTGGAAGAACTAGAGAGTTGTGGCTTTATTAGGAGATATTATGCTTTTGGAATGAAAAGGAAAAATGCACTATACCAATTAATGGATTGCTTTACGCTGTTTTATTTCAATTTTTTGCAAAACTCGCCAACTGATGAACATTTTTGGACAAATCAGATTAATACTCCGGCAGTAAACACATGGATGGGACTAGCTTTCGAGAGAGTTTGTATGTTTCATGTAAATCAGATTAAGAAGAAGCTTGGTATATCGGGTGTTTTGACAGAGGTGAATTCTTGGTATTGCAAGGCAGACCCAGAGCACGGGATATTTGGCTCCCAGATTGATTTGCTTATTGTCAGAAAAGACCAGGTAATTAATTTGTGCGAGATGAAATATGCCAACTCAGAGTTTACAGTTACGGAAAAGATAGATAAGAACTTGCGGAACAAAGTGAGTGATTTGAAAAATGTTACCGGAACCAGATATGCGATTTATCCGACGTTGATTACAACATATGGGCTTGTGAATAATTCGTATGCATTGGATATTCAGTCGGTCATTGTGTTGGATGATTTGTTTGCATAAGACTGAGAAGATTATTTTGTTAGTTGAGTTTAATGGCGGTGGTTCGCAATGAACCACCGCCTACCCCTTTATAATTATGTTTATTTTTCGTCTTTGTAAGTTTCTTTGAAGTATTTGTATGTATCTACTTTCAATTCACCACAAGCAGCTTCGTCACAAGCAATAATGCCAGCAGGGTGAAGTTGCAGTGCACTGATTGTCCATGCGTGACTTACTCCACCTTCAACACAATGGCGCAAAGCACGTGCTTTGTTATGTCCATTGATAACTAAAAGTACTTCCTTGGAATCGCAAACTGTTCCAACACCAACAGAAAGTGCTTGTTTAGGAACCTTATTAGGATCATTGTCGAAGAAACGAGAGTTAACAATTAATGTGTCTTCTGTTAAGTCGCGAACTCCTGTGCGAGACGAAAGTGATGTAAATGGTTCGTTGAATGCAATGTGTCCATCTACGCCAGAACCGCCGAGAAAAAGATCAATTCCGCCGTAAGAAGCAATTTTTTTCTCATATTGTGCGCATTCTGCTTCCAAATCATCAGCCATACCATTCAAGATATTGATGTTTTCAGCAGGAATATCGATGTGATTAAAGAAGTTATCATGCATAAAGTACCAATAACTTTGGTCGTGTTCTCTAGGAAGACC
>JAZQSP010000032.1:0-7247 GCA_045630205.1 Faecalimonas sp.
ATATTCCAATTCAAATTCAATCTGTTTCGAAATATTTCTAGCCATTAGTACCATGTCTGCATCAGACACTTGTTCCGGAACTACCATGATACGAATCTCTCTACCTGCTTGAATAGCAAAAGACTTATCGACACCCTTATACGAGTTGGCGATTTCTTCTAATTGTTTTAATCTGTTTGTATATGTTTCTAATGTTTCTCTTCTTGCACCCGGTCTTGCTGCAGAAATTGTATCTGCTGCCTGTACAAGACAAGAAATTAATGATGTTGGTTCTACATCTCCGTGATGAGATTCCACTGCATTGATAACAGTAGCTGATTCTTTGTATTTCTTACAAAGGTCAACACCAATCTGGATATGTGAGCCTTCCACATCATGGTCAATTGATTTACCAATATCATGTAAAAGACCTGCTCTTTTTGCCAGTCTGACATCAAGCCCCATTTCGCTGGCCAAAAGCCCAGCTAACTGAGCAACTTCAATAGAATGTTTTAATGCATTTTGTCCATAACTTGTTCTGAACTTCATTCTTCCTAACAGACGAATAAGTTCCGGATGAATTCCATGGACACCTACTTCTAATGCTGCCGCTTCACCTTCCTCACGAATCATTGATTCAACATCTTTTTGTGCTTTTTCTACGGTCTCTTCAATTCTTGCCGGATGAATACGTCCATCCACAATCAATCTTTCAAGAGCAATTCTTGCAACTTCTCTTCGAATCGGGTCAAAACCTGACAACACAACCGCTTCCGGTGTGTCGTCAATAATAAGCTCTACACCTGTCATGGTTTCGAGTGTACGAATATTACGTCCCTCTCTACCAATAATACGACCTTTCATCTCATCACTTGGAAGTTGTACAACTGAAATCGTAGTTTCAGCAACATGGTCTGCCGCACACTTTTGAATTGCGTTAACGACATACTCTCTCGCCTTTTTACCGGCCTCTTCCTTTGCTTGCGTTTCTAATTCTTTGATTAGTCTCGCAGTATCATGTTTTACATCTTCTTCAACAGTTTTTAACAAATAATCTTTTGCTTGTTCGGAGGTCAATCCTGAGATTCTTTCGAGTTCCTGTACTCTTTGCTTGCTGAGTTCTTCAACCTTTGCTTCTCGCTGTCTCATTTGCTCTTCTCTTGTTGCAAAATGAGTCTCTCTTTGTTCGATTGCACTTTCTCTCTTCTCAAGAACTTCTTCTTTCGAAAGCACTCTCTTCTCATAGCGTTGTAACTCTGCTCGTCTTTCTTTTGTTTCCCTTTCGAGCTCGTTCTTTGCCTTGATAGACTCTTCTTTTACTTCCAACAGAGATTCCTTCTTTGTAGCTTCCGCGGTCTTAATCGCGTCATCGATAATTGCTCTCGCTTTTGACTCTGCATTACCAAGTTTTGACTCTGCATCATTCTTAAGCTTTGAGATTGTCACTTTATTTGTAACTACCGATGCTACTACAGTTGCAATTGCTACAGCTATAATTGCGTAAACTAATTGCACAGGAGCACCTCCTTATTTGATTTTCATTGTACTACTACAACAGTTAAATTTTATACTGTTTTCACAACAATGTCAAGCATTGTTGTAAGAAACTTATGACAACTTGAACAAACACATAATTACACATTCAATACTTTACATATATCTTCTCCGCGAAAGCCTTTTCGCAACAGATACTGATACATTTTTCTCTTTTCTGCGTCAGTTGCCTCTTCCGCTACAAAATGTCTTTTCTCACAAAGACGACAAATGGTTGTCAGTTCATTCTCCGATTCATAGCATGTCTCTAACGCATGTTCAATATGCTCTCTTCTGATTCCTTTTTGGCTAAGAGCCGCATAGATTTCCTGTCTGCTCTTGGAGTTTTGCTTATTCATAATATATCTCTCTGCATAACCTGCATCGTTGATATATCCAAAGGACTTCACATAATCAACTGCCGCGTCAATTACATCATTGGTGAATGACTTCTCTTTTAGTTTCTGACGAAGCTGTGATTCTGTTCGGTCCATATAATTTAATAGGCTAAGCGCTTTTTGCTTAGCCTCTTTAATCATATCATCCATTCTATGCTTCTCCTGCCGATTCTGTAGTCAAACCGAAGTGTTCTCTTACCTTCGCTTCGATTTCATCCATAACCTCAGGATTCTGAGCAAGAAACAGTTTCGCATTCTCACGTCCCTGTCCGATCTTGTCACCTTTGTATGCATACCATGCACCACTCTTATTCACAAGATCAATACTTGCTGCAAGGTCAAGAATATCTCCTTCTTTTGATATTCCCTTACCAAACATAATATCGAATTCTGCCTCTTTAAACGGAGGCGCAATCTTATTCTTTACAATCTTGATACGTGTACGGTTACCAACCATCTCACCATTCTGTTTCAATGTCTCAACTCTTCTGACATCCATACGTACTGACGCATAGAACTTAAGCGCGCGACCACCTGTTGTTGTCTCCGGATTACCGAACATAATTCCAACCTTTTCACGGAGTTGGTTGATAAATACAACCACACAGTTAGACTTGCTGATAACCGGTGTCAATTTACGGAGTGCCTGTGACATCAATCTCGCTTGAAGACCAACGTGAGAATCTCCCATATCTCCTTCAATCTCCTGCTTTGGTACTAATGCTGCTACAGAGTCAATAACGATGATATCCATCGCTCCGGAACGAACCATTGTCTCTGCAATCTCGAGTGCCTGGTCACCGCTGTCCGGCTGTGAAATATATAATTCGTCAATATCCACACCGATATTCTTCGCATATACAGGATCAAGTGCATGCTCTGCATCAATAAAGCCTGCAATTCCGCCTCTCTTCTGCACTTCTGCAATCATATGTAATGTCACGGTCGTCTTACCACTTGATTCCGGTCCATATACTTCTATTACTCTTCCCTTTGGAACACCACCGAGCCCAAGTGCAATGTCCAGGCTAAGTGAACCTGTAGGAACTGTCTCTACTGCTACGTTCGCGCCGGCATCACCTAATTTCATAACGGTTCCTTTTCCGAAATCCTTCTCTAGCTTCGAAATCGCTGCATCCAGTGCTCTCTTTTTATCTTCATTTGCCATATTATTCCGTTCTCCTTCTCGATTGCGAACTTATGTTCGCTTTTCTGTTCTTATACTATTATACTTTTTCCCAGTTGTCAAGCCTTATTTGTTTTATAATGCTAATTTATATAATACTAATTGATTTAAGCTGACACCTTCTTTGTTTGCTTCTACTGCCAATCTTTGGTGTAATGTTTTAGGTAATCTCACTACAAATTTTCCGCTGTACTTTTCAGCGGTTTGTGGTATTGGAATCGGTAAATTATTCTTCAACTTAATCTCCAAATAACTCTCCAGAATCTCGTTTAAGTCAGCATATAGTTCACTTAATGTGTCTGCCGTTGTGTGACAACCATCCAATTCTAAAATCCTCCCATAAAAGTAGTGTCCGCTTTCATCATTCATTTCTTGTACCAATCTGGTATACGGTAATTTCATATAATCTCTTACTTCCATCTTTCTACATCCTTTCCTTTATGTAATTCTATTGAGAATGTCTATCACATAAACTTTTTTGAGCGGATTTTCTTGCTTTATTGTCGTAAGTTTTCCTGTATCCCTATTAAGGTATTGTTTATGACTGCCTTTATGCCTGACCAATTGATAGCCATAAGCATTTAATACTTTTTCGGCTTCATCGGGTCGTATCTCATTCGGCTGTCTTTTCATTTTATCTATTATTTTATCCACGCTAGACATCCTATCTCCTCCTTTATGATATTATATTTAGTATCATTTGTCAACTTACTTGTACAACAAAAACACCCTCATACGCATCACCTGCTTCCCTATTCTATTCATCAATTTGCGTTCTTCGGTTGATATACCTTGAATTTTGATATGCCACAATACTGGCATTCAGACATTACAATATCGATATGAATTCCGTCTGATATTTGATGTGAAATTATACTACCATAATTACATATGTATAGCAAGCAAAATGGAAGATGCGAAACCACATCTTCCATTAGTTTTTCTAATATTTCTCCACGACTTCTCCGCGTTTCTTATAAATGCTGTTTGCCGGAACAAATTCTCTCACCATCGAAAGCGGATAGATATTGGAACGTTTTCCGATTACCGTTCCCGGATTCAGAACACTGCCACATCCTACTTCCACTTCGTCTCCAAGCATTGCACCGAATTTCTTAAGTCCGGTTTCGATTGCTCCTTCCGGTGTCTTCACGGTCGTAAGTGTCTTATCTGACTTCACGTTAGAAGTGATAGAACCTGCACCCATATGTGCTTTATAACCTAAAATGGAATCCCCTACATAATTATAGTGCGGAACCTGTACTTTATTAAATAAGATTACATTTTTTAACTCTGTCGAGTTACCAACTACGGCACCTTCACCTACAATGGCATTTCCGCGGATAAATGCACAGTGTCTCACTTCTGCATCTTTTCCAATGATTGCTGGCCCGTTGATGTATGCCGTCGGTGCAACTTTAGCAGATTTTGCAATCCATACATTTTCCCATGCAAGTTCGTACTCGTCCTTCGGTAACGTTTTACCAAGTTCTACGATAAATGCTCCAATCTTTGGAAGCACCTCCCAAGGATACGTAACACCTTCAAAAATATCTTTTGCGATTGTTTCATCTAAGTTATAGAGTTCTTTTACCATTAATTGTTCCATGCTATTCTCCTCGATTCATTTATTTATAAAATTGTGATGCTTTTGCATAACATTGTCTTAATTGACTTTGATTATTGAGACCCATAACACCATTCGTTCTACTTGCGATAAAACTCTCCAGTTTTACCATGTATTCGTCTGAAGTAATCTGGCCCTCTGCCACGTAAGTAAGCCCCTTTTCCCAGCTTGCGGTCAGCTCCGGGTTGAGGAGGGATTTTATAGAATGTTCCACCACATCAAATACCATCTCGCCGAGTAACGTCGGTGTAATAATCTGCGTTTTCCCATTCAGATTCAGGTATTTAATATGTATGAGTTTCTTGAGAATCTCGGCTCTCGTCGCACTTGTTCCGATTCCGCTTCCTTTGATCTGGGCACGGAGTTCCTCATCCTCGATTAACTGTCCTGCATTTTCCATCGCAAGAATAATGGAACCGGAATTATAACGCTTTGGCGGCGATGTTTCGCCTTCTTTGACAGCTAACTCGCTCACCGAAAGAACGCTACCCTTTTTCACTTCTTTCAGTAACTCAAACAGCCCTGCATCCACTTCATTTTCATTGGATACTCCAACTACTTTCAAATATCCTTCTTCCGCGAGCACCTTGAAGTTTGAGAAGAACGACTCTTCTCTCATCTGTGTTGTAATACTCATCTTATGATAGACTGCAGGCGGATAGAAGATACTTAAGAATCTTCTCACAATCGTGTCATATACCTGTTTTGTAGTACTTGAAACGCTCTGCAGTGCAGACAAACCATGTCCCGTCGGTATAATTGCATAGTGGTCTGTTATCTGCTTATCATTGACATATTTCGTCTTCTCTAATCCCTTGTGTGTTCCGAACTGCAAGATATCCTGAAGATACGGCTTCGCCATATCATATTTTGCAAGTCCATTCAGATTCTTATGAATCTCCTTCGCAACTGCTGTTGAAAGCACACGGGCATCTGTTCTTGGATAAGTAACAAGCTTCTTCTCATACAGTTCCTGCACGATGCGAAGCGTCTCATCCGGACTGATTTTGAATCTCTTCGAGCATTCATTTTGAAGTTCGGCCAGGTTATATAATAGCGGCGGTGCTTTTTTCTCCACCTTCTTTTCTACATTTGTAACAAGGCACTTCAGCGGCTGCTCTTCACTCAAATATGCAATCAGTTCCTCTGCTTTTTCCTTTTGTTTGAAACCATTTTCTTTATAGAGATCAAAACTCTCAAAATAGCGGGAACCTTGGACACTCTTCCACTCACCTTCGAACGATTTTTCACCCAACTGAATGGTGCTGAGCACACGATAAAACGGTGTCTTTACAAAGTCACGAATCTCACGTTCTCTTCGCACAACCATACCGAGTACGCAGGTCATTACACGTCCTACAGAAAGCACGGTATATTTTGTATTCATAAAAGAAGAAATGCTATTGCCATATTTCAGCGTCAAAAGTCTGGAAAAATTAATTCCCATCAGATAGTCTTCTTTTGCACGAAGGTATGCCGATGCCGAAAGATTATCGTACTCAGACAAATCCTTCGCCTCACGGATGCCTCGCAGAATCTCCTCTTCTGTCTGCGAATCAATCCAGACACGTTTTCGATTCTTTCCTTTTACATCCGCCATCTGTTCTACAAGACGATAGATATACTCTCCTTCTCGCCCGGAGTCGGTACAGACATAGATGGTATCCACATCCTGACGATTCAAGAGGCTGCTGACAATACGGAACTGTTTCTCCACATTCGGAATGACTTCGTATTTGAATTCCTTTGGCATAAACGGCAGTGTCTCAAGACTCCACCTTTTATATTTCTCATCATAAACCTCCGGATAACTCATTGTCACAAGATGACCTACGCACCATGTAACAATCGCGTCGTCCGATTCCAGATAGCCGTCTTTTCTCTTCGTATTCAGTTTTAATGCCTTTGCAAATTCCTGAGCCACACTTGGCTTCTCTGCAATGTATACTGCTTTTCCCATGTATTTTTCCTTATCACTCTCTTGGCAATTCAAAACTCACTATCAGATAGTATACCACAAAACAAAAAAATAGGAAAGATGGTTCTACGCCAAATATTGGGGTATGCGCGCAAAGCAGGCAGTCCGTGTGACAACTAAATACATTTATGAAATATACGCTTCGTCTTATTCTTTTCTATCAGAGCAGGAGCTACGGGAACAAGAGTTTCTATGAATCCCATTCACAAGAAGATATTACGCTTGCCAAAAGTAAACTCGAAACCAATAGCGCTCTGTGTCTGTAATATGTGTGAGATAACCTCGTGAGATTCTGTGAAAAGCCTTGCAACTGCAGGACAGAACATGTGGGTGGCTGGAACAACTGTTTGACCACAGGGAGTTTTGTGACAGCCACCCTTATATCATCTCTGACCGCAGTTGCCTAGTCTTTTCCAGAATCTCTCGCACAGTTGTCGAGCATATATTACAGACACAGAGCGCATGGTTTCTCAAACATACTTTTAGCAAGCGACTTTTATGTGAACTGGGATTCAAGAAACACTAAGTCCCCTTACACTGCTCTGG
>JAZQSP010000033.1:0-1016 GCA_045630205.1 Faecalimonas sp.
GTAAACAGTAGTTCAAGCAATGGATGAAAGGAGGATTTGACGTGAAGGTTAGATCATCAGTAAAACCAATTTGCGAAAAATGCAAAATCATTAAAAGAAAAGGAAGCATCAGAGTAATCTGTGAGAATCCGAAACACAAACAAAGACAAGGGTAATGACCTTGCGGTGCGATAAGCACGACATTATTTAGGCGGCTGTAGTACGAATAAAACGTACTATTAATATACAGAGAAACTATCCTCGATGTATATTGCTTATAATACTCGGTGTCATTTCCGAGAAAGGCTGCAGTATCTAGCAGCTGGGTATTCATCTGATACCCCAATTTGAGACAATATTAACCAAATAGGAATAAATGTATGTACAACATTTCAGACGATGGTGGTGCATCGGGCTACATATGTTTATTTACTAAGAACAGAAAATGGAGGAAAAACACATGGCTCGTATTTCAGGTGTAGACTTACCAAGAGACAAACGTGTAGAAATCGGTTTGACTTACATCTACGGTATCGGTAGAGTAAGCGCAACAAAAATTTTAGCAGAAGCTGGAGTGAATCCAGACACTCGTTGTAGAGACTTAACAGACGATGAAGTAAAAGCAATCAGTGCTGTTATCGATGACAACTATCAGGTAGAAGGTGATCTTCGTAGAGAAATCGCTCTTAACATCAAGAGATTACAGGAAATCGGATGTTACAGAGGTATCCGTCATAGAAAAGGACTTCCAGTGCGTGGACAAAAGACAAAAACAAACGCAAGAACAAGAAAAGGTCCTAAGAGAACAGTTGCAAATAAGAAAAAGTAGAGCACTTAGCGAAAGCAAGCTGACAAACGCAGCTTGAGATTAGTGCGAACTTTGTTCTTCGAAACTTAACGAGTGCGAGTTGAAGACGACGCACGAGGTTAGTAAGAAGAACTTCCTTAAAAAATAAAAAGAAAGAAAGTAGGTTAGTTTAACATGGCTAAAAAAGTTACAAAAAAAGTGACAAAAAAACGTGTCAAGAAAAACGTTG
>JAZQSP010000034.1:0-13250 GCA_045630205.1 Faecalimonas sp.
AGGTATCTCGGACATACATCTTTATCTACAACTGTTACGCTGATGTCATCGTTTGTTGTGCCGTCTTCCACATAGCTCATATCCGGATTCTTAAGCGGTTTATGAAGGAATGCAGCAACTTCTCTTGCAATACCGAGAACAGACAGACAGTCCGGACGGTTTGCTGTGATAGAGATATCGAATAAATAATCATCTAATTCGAGATAATCTCTCATTTCCATACCAAGCGGAGCATCTTCAGCAAGAATCATGATTCCATTTACATCTGCACCTGGATACCAGTCTTTGCTGATATTTAATTCTTCGCCAGAGCAAAGCATACCATAAGACATCATATCTTTCATTTTTCTAGGCTGGATATCCATGCCGTTTGGAAGTTTCGCACCAACTAATGCTGCTGGAACTTTTGCGCCTACGAATACGTTGTTTGCACCTGTTAAGATAAGGTGGTCATTTCCCATATCGCCACAGTCTACGTGACAGATTTGTAAATGTGTTCCTTCGTAGTGTTCCATTGCTGTAATTTGTCCAACTACTACTTTTTCTAAATTTTCTCCGAGATAATCTACGCCTTCTACTTCAAATCCTACTGAGAATAATCTTTCTTCCAATTCTTTTGGTTGAAGGTCGATATCTACATATTCTTTTAACCAACTATATAAAACTTTCATAATACCCTCCGATTTATGCCTTAAACTGTTTCAAGAATTCTACGTCATTTTCAAACAACTTGCCCATGTGGTTGATGCCGTATTTGAGCATTGCGATACGCTCGATACCGATACCGAATGCAAGTCCGGAATATTTGCTTGAATCAATGCCACAGTTTTCGAGTACCTTTTTATTGACTACGCCGCCGCCGAGAACTTCAATCCAGCCGGTTCCTTTACAGAGTGAGCAGCCTTTGCCGCCACACTTGAAGCAGCTAACATCTACTTCTACAGATGGCTCTGTAAATGGGAAGTAAGACGGACGAAGTCTTGTCTTAGCCTCATCTGAGAATAATGCTTTTACAAATGCATCCAGCATACCCTGCAAATCACAGAGTGTGATGTGTTTATCTACAACCAAGCCTTCCATCTGGCTGAACATTGGTGAGTGTGTCGCGTCACTGTCTGAACGGAACACTTTACCCGGTACCAATACTTTGATTGGAGGTGCCTGATTATCCATCACACGAATCTGTCCCGGTGATGTATGTGTACGAAGGAGCAAATCTTCTGTCAGCCAGAAGGTATCCTGCATATCTCTTGACGGATGGTCTTTTAATACATTTAATCTTGTAAAGTTATGGTCATCATCTTCGATTTCCGGTCCCTCGAATACGTCGAAGCCCATTCCTACGAATACATCGATGATTTCATTCTTAATACAAGTCAATGGATGAAGGTTACCTGCTGCCACTTCTTTTACAGGAAGTGTTACATCCAAGGTTTCATCCTCGTAACGAGCCATCATCGCCTTGTTGTCAATCTCTACTTTCTTCTCATCATACAGACCCTGCACCCAGTTCTTTACTTCGTTGACAGCCTGTCCGTATGCTTTCTTCTCTTCATTTGGCACATTTTTAATGCCGCTCATCAGTTTCTGAACTTCGCCGCCTTTTCCAAGGTATTTTGCCCAGAATGCTGCCAGTTGGTCTGCATTTTCCACTACACTCAATTCAGCCTGACATTCTGTTTTGATTGTTTCCATACTCATTTTCATTTCTCCTTTACATTTTTACACAAAAAATCCTCGCCCCTACAAAGGGACGAGGTCAATCGCGGTACCACCCTAATTCCCGACATCTATAATGTCGGACTCTCGGACTGCGTAACGTGCAGCATACGTTATCTTCTACTTCTCTTATGTTCAAAGATACAGCTCCCGTGCGAAATTCGATTCCTATCTGAACCAAAGGAAACTTACAGCCGATGATCTCCTCTCTCTGTTGGAAAATAGTTCTCTACTAAACACGTTCATTGCCTTTTATTATTCAAAACACTTCAATTATTTTAACCATTTTTGCGGGAGTTGTCAACCCATTGTTCGAGCAAATCGTTCAATTCTCCGCCAAGTAACATAACATACATACAAAAATACAGCCACAGCATGATAATGACAATGGTTGTCAGGCTTCCGTACATGTTGGAAAATCCTTTGAAGATGTCCATATACACGGAAAAGATAAAGGATGCAAGAGTCCATCCAAACGCTGTGAAGATAGCTCCCGGCAACTGACTCCGAAGTCTTCGCCTCTTATTCGGCAGGAACATATAGATGCTCAGCGAAAATACAATAAGAACCAGTATCATAACAATTGTTCGTGTCTCAATAATGAGATCCATAATGTACTTTAATACCGGCGCGTACTTGTTGACAAGCATACTGATACTGTTACCAAATCCCAAGAATACCAAGCTCAAAATGATTGCCAGCAAAAACAGTATCGTATAGATCGCAGCACGCAGTCTTAAGAAAATGTAATTACGTGTCTCCAGCTGCCCGCGAATCGTATTGAGGCCATTCGAGATTGCAAGAACGCCTTTTCCCGCTGACCATAGTGCCACCAGCAAGCTAACTGAGATGGCCGTTCCTGTCTGACTGTATACTTCATTTACAATCGAAATTATAGTGGAACTGACGGTCTTTGGAAACAGTTCATAAGCTGCCGCCATAATATCTGCCTGTGTAATCGGAGTAAATCTCACCAACGTCATCAATAGCAGTAAAATCGGTACCAATGACAACATGATAAAAAAGGCTGACTGTGCAGCGTAGGCACTGATGTGGTCCTCTGCTATTTTATCTGTAATACTTTTTATTTTCTTTAGGATTTCTCTCATCGCTATTTTACCTCTGTGCCCGGATAGAAAAATTGCAG
Source organism: Faecalimonas sp. (assembly GCA_045630205.1). Taxonomy (GTDB): domain Bacteria; phylum Bacillota; class Clostridia; order Lachnospirales; family Lachnospiraceae; genus Faecalimonas. The sequence continues at coordinate 2,867 of JAZQSP010000034.1, forward strand.
GATCTCATCATAAGTCTTTCCTGCTTTCGCCATTTCATTCGCTCCGTTTTGGCTCATTCCGATTCCGTGACCATATCCTCCACCTTCAATTATATATTTTCCTCCGGTTTTTGCAATGGTAAAAAAGGCACTTGGCAATAATTTGGTACTTTTGACGATAGTTCCATCCTGTTTTGTAATCTCATATCCGCTACCACCGAGGGCAGAACGTATTTTGTTTTCCGTATCAACCGTTACTTTTCCTTTGCTTCCTGTTGCCACAATCTGAAGCGCCACACCTCCAACACCCTGCTTTGTGACACTGACATTCTGTAGTGTTCCAATCTCTTTTCCTGTATTTAGCTCAATGAGATTAGACAGTGTCTTCTCCGGAACAGTGGCCTTCCAGCGATACCAAGGCAATTTTTCTTCATAAGACTTTCCTTCTTCATTACAGATACTGACACCTTTCAGATATTGATTTGCATCTGTGAGGCTGCTTCCCCACGCCTCGATACTGGTCGAATGACCGCAGGATGTGGAATAATAATACGTCTTTACAACCTGATTCTGATGCCACAATCTCTGCCCTGTTGTCTCCTGCACTGCCTGTATGGTTGCCTCGTGTTCCGTAGAGTTACCATACACCTGATAAGAGACGCTGTCATCCACATGCGCACTGTACTCCGGATACCCGAATGCAAGCATCTGACAGTGTGCATAGCTACGCGCACAGACTGCCTGACACTTGAGTGCTTCTGCCTCGTAGGATGCCGGCATTTCACTCGGAACCACTGCATAGAGATATTCTTCCAACGGCACTTCATTTATAATTACAATACCCTCCGCGGTTGAGAAAAGTTCTAATTTGCCACGGTACGATGGAGTGCCGCAGCCACGCGTGAGGGAGTTAATGGTGATACGGTCTGCTGCATCTTTCGGCTCAATCCAGATTGTCCCCGACTGGAACCTGGGATCATCGGGAGCGAGTTGCACCGTTTCTCCTGCGCTGTATGTTTGACACTCCACACTTGTCTTGGAATTGTCCCCGCCTGCCTGTTTATCCTCTGTTTGTGTCTTGTGCGAGACTATCAATCCCATCTGCGAAGAGACTTCCACCCTCGGATGCGCGATACCTTGAAATCCACTTGTCTTAATTACCGCGCGTATCAACGGACACTCTGCATCCGGAAGATAATCTCCTGTAGGCAGATTGGATTCTACTTGACTTTGTTTTTGCACTTTCTTTTCACATAATATATGTATCATAATTGTTGATAGCAATGCAGCCATCACCACTGCCAAACTAACATAGAGTGCCTGAGTTCTCATTATTACTTTTTTCTTTATCACTTTTCTCCTTCTTGTCCACTCTTTTTTGCATTATATGCAAGCAAGACGAAAAAAATGGGTATAAACAAGATTTTTTAATAATCCTATACCCAGAAATCAGCAGAAAACATGTTAAAAGAACTTGTCTGACGCTTCACTTTCTATAAAACGCCTAGCATATCCATTCTATACCCACGATTTTAAAAAAGTGTGGGTATCAAGTCAAATATGATAGCCTCCTATAGATACTCACGCTAAATCTAGACCTCTAAAACACTCAACCAAGAGATTTCTGGGTATAAATGAGCTTGATAACATTCATAATACCCAGTCGCCCAAAAACAATCGAAGTAGCACACTCAAATAACTGTTTTACAACTAAAAATGGGGCTATACAAGTAAAAATCTTGTATAACCCCATTACACATACTTATTTTGCTTCCATCGACGAGTACAGCAAAGAATCTCCATTCTTACTCCGCTTCAACTGGAACAAATGAGAATGTTGTTACATCAAAAAGCCCGGTATCCGTCAACTTAATCTCCGGTATTACAATCAGTGACATGAAGCATAGCGTCATAACAGGCTCCACGCTTCCACTGATTCCAAGTTCGGCGTAAGCTTTATCATGAATGCTTGTGAGCTTCTCATCCACCCACTCACCGCTCTGATCACTCATAAGTCCTGCGATTGGCATCGGCATGCTCTCAACTACTTTTCCATTCTTGACAAGTACAATGCCACCTTCCTGCTCAACCAATGCATTTACAGCAAACTCCATTTCATCATCGTTGACACCGACAACAATGATATTGTGAGAATCATGCGCAACCGATAATGCGACTGCACCTTCTTTGATTCCATAGCCTTTTAAGAAACCACACGCAACATTTCCTGTCATGTGATGACGCTCAAGCACAGCAACTTTGACAATATCCTTATCGGCTTCCCAGATAAATTCGCCATTTTCATCCAACTGAACTTCTGCCGTCAGCTTCTCGGTAACTACTCCGCCCGGAAGAATTCCAATGACATTTACTTTGTTAGACTTCAGGTTCATTTTTAATTTGTCTTTTGTGAAATCTTTTAATACAACGCTTCCTTTTACGGAGGAAATATCATATTTTTCAACCTTTGGAAGGTATGTTCCTTCCTCTGCTACCAATTTACCTTCTACCAAAACGCGATTAACTTTGAAGCTTGTGAGGTCATCCACGAGCACGATGTCCGCACGTTTTCCCGGTGCAATAGCACCGCGGTCGTTAAGTCCAAAGCACTCTGCCGCATTGAGTGTCGCCATACGGATAGCTGTCACTGCATCCACACCCTCCTCTACACAGATACGAAGGTGATTATCAAGATGTCCCTCATTTAAGATGGTCTTTGGCTGACGGTCATCTGAGCACAGTAGACAGCGTCTGCTATTATATGGTGTCACACCATTTAATAGTGTACGAAGATTATGACACGCAGAGCCTTGTCTGAGCAGGATATACATTCCCCTGTCAAGACGTTCCTTCATCTCTTCTACAGTAGAACATTCATGATCTGCAAGAACACCGACAGATGCGTAGGCACTAAGTGCATTACCTGCAAGTCCCGCTCCATGTCCATCAATCCATTTTCCGGCCATCTTAGCAGCAAGTATTTTGTTAATAACTTCTTCATCTGCATTCAGAACACCCGGGAAATTCATAAATTCCCCAAGTCCGATGAAATCTTTGTTTTCAATTAATTTTTCTATCTCTTTTGCACCCAGAACTGCACCTGCATTTTCAAAAGGCGTAGCCGGAACGCAAGATGGCAATTCGTATTTAATATCTAAAACAGTACGCTTTCCCGCTTCTACCATGTAGGAAAGTCCTTCCTCTCCACATACATTCGCAATCTCATGAGGGTCTGCCATAATGGTAGTTCCGCCATGAGGAACTAAAAGGCGACCTAACTCCTCAGGACTAACATAGGAGGATTCAATATGGATATGACTGTCAATGAATCCTGGAGCGGCATATCTGCCTTCCGCATCTATCACTTCTTTTCCTTCATATGTACCGATACCTGCAATCTGTCCGTCGCTGATTGCGATATCACCCTCTGTGATTTCTCCCGAATACACATTAACTACCTTACAATTCTTGATAACAACATCTGCCGGAATTCTTCCCATGGCAATGTCAATCAACTTTTTCAACGATTCTTTCATCTTCTTTCCTCCGTTGGCTCTCCACCATTAAAATCAGCAGCCGCCGAAGCGACTGCTTTAATCTTTTGCATTTCCCCCGAAATGCCGTTTTCCGTATTTTGACTCCTAGCGTCTGCTAGGTGGGTGTCCGCATCTGCTTTTCTGTCTTCCACTGCAAACGGAGGCCTGACATATTACAGAGATATAAGATTCCCGTTTAAAGTATTGTAGGTTCAAAATACCGGAAGTATCGCACATCCCAGGTTGATTTCATTATAAAGTATATTATATCCTTTTGCAATTATTTATTCATCTATTCCATAAAAAGGCACTCGTTCTACCACACATCCTCCGGCAACACAATTCCGCCCGAATTCTCTCGGTTGTTATGCTGTTCCTTGCTTGGTGTATCACTGTCTACTTCTGAAGAACTGTTTTTTTGTTGTTCACCGGTTTTTTCGTTGGTTGTCTTTTTGGGAACATTGGATGCTTCTTTCTCATTTGAACTTCCTGTTGGATCGCCATCCACATCTTGTGAAGCATCACTATCCGTAAATTGCTCTTCGTCAACATTCTTTTCGACCATATCTTTTTTAGCCACATCTTTATCTTTCACGTTTTTATTCTTCAAAAACGAACATCCTGACAAACATAATACAGATAATGTTATGACAAAGATAATTATATTTCGACGCTCCTTCATCTTATTACCACTCGTCCTCTGGCAATTGAATCCCGCTTGTTGCAATAACATCAACCACTTCCATCATGTTCAGTTGTGGTTCTACATATTCTTTCTTTTCCATGCGTTCACCTCATTATCTAGTTAGAGATACGGCCAAGATATGCCTTGGCTGCGTCTCCATATTTCATCATAGCCTTAAGAATGTTTTGTAATGTTTCTGTTGTACCTGTGTTGTTCAGTTTTGAATACGCATAAGATTCGATACTATAAGCTACTGTGTTGCTGACAGCCGTATCATCTCGGGTTATTGTCGCATAGACAGTATCACTCATCTGTGCTGCATTCAGACCCTCGAAGTAGACATAGTATTTATTGTTGTCCAATTCTACAAACTCGCTATGCGCAATACTCCACTGTTGGTCACCGCAATGAATTGTTGCCACCATATTGCTAATATCCTCTGTTTCAATTGTAAAACGAAGCGTCACCGAATCTTCCAATTTCAGACTTGCACCCTTCCATGCAACAGTCGGATTGGAAATTGCTTTATGCTCTTTATTAAATACAGAAGATAATTCTCGCATTTCAGAAGTACCCATTGCTTTTTGTTCTTCTGTCAACGAAGCGTTTACCAGAGCATCCACATTATAACCGGTATACTCTTGTGAAGTTGCCCCGTAGTTCAACAAATCTACAAGCAGAGTGCAGAACTCCTTATATCCATCATTCGAACTATATTTCTCAAGCATGTTATAGCAATACTCTGCCACACTATACTCCGTCACTTCACTTGCACATAATTCCCCTTCTTTTGTCGCGTAAAGAGTTGCATAGATTGTATCATTCATTTGATTTGGCGCAAGATTGTCAAAATCAAATACCAACTTGTCACCTTCTTCGCGATATATGCGAACAATGGTTTCCTTTCCATTCAGAACGAACTTCACATAAGGATTGGTATAACCATTCTCTTCGAGCAATGCTTTGGATACCTTATAATTTACCGAAATATCGTTATATAAGGTCAACGAAGCACCACTAAATCTCAAAGTAGATTCGTCTGTATTCTCTTTCGTTGATGCAATTCTGAATTCATGCGTTTCCAGTGTCACTCCTCTGGAATTCTTTGTCGCCGGCGTATCTTGTTTTAATTGTTCGAGTTTAACTGTAACTTCACCACGTGCATTAACTGTTAAATCATCTGCAATCTTATTACCATAATTATCATAAAGTGCGATTTTATTATCTCCGCACTGTGACAAAAATTCCTCATCTAATCTGATACACAGGGTCATGGCAATATCACTTTCAGACGAAACTACCTGCACCGGATAATACATATCATCTTCACTGTCTGCGGCTACTTCTTCTTCGATCAATCCATCTCTTTGTACATTCAATATCAGGTTATCAAGTCCATTAGTTCCTTTGAATAATTCACTCGAAATCTGAATCTCCGAGGTCTCACTTGCATCCGGAACGATGATATCCACATTCTTATCCTTTAAATCATCACCCGACAAAGATACATCCTGATCATCTTTTGTAACAACCAAAGTCGTTGCATCGCTCGGCAATGATTGAATCGCAGACTGCATATCATCTGCCTTAGCAAGATACATACCTTGTGGCAATCGTACCGTTAATCCTAACTCTTTATTAGGTGTAAATGTAATCGGTTGTTCGTCATTAGCTGTCTCAACCAATACATATTGTCCATTAATTCCATCGTATCTGTAATAGCAACCATTGTAGCGAACAGAATTATCATAAATAGAAATACCAGTCAGTTTATAGGATTCTTCCAAACAATATTTTTCTGTCCATGCTTTTATACGAAATCTCTTGCATCCGTTGTTCACAGCAGGAATCTCTTCTATGCTAGTGCTTCCACTGTTTGTATCTACGTAAAAGAAATCCGAACTTGCACCTGTAGTATATTCAAGCCATGCACCGCCGAGACCACTCTCATCCTCAACTTCAATCTCAAACTGAATCTGTTCCCCTGCAGTAATTGAGTTGTTAGAAACATTCAGTTGTATGTCTTTGATAATCGGATAGTCAAAATCCTTATCCGTAATTTCCGAATCTACATTGATGCGACAAGCAGCTATCTGATTTTGGTCATCAGACAAATCTACCAGTTTATCACCGTCTAACATATAATCTCTATAATTGCCAGCTTCGTCATAACAAACAACTTCTCTCACAACATAAGTGCCTTTGATAACATCGTTCGGAAGGTCGAATGAATATTGATACGTACCATTGTCCATTGCTTTGTATGTTGGATTAGATTCCATATCTACATATAATTCATTTCTAGAATCATCAACATCAACCAAATTCATAAAAAGTATTTTCTCGAATTTAGCTTTGCCTTCTTCCGACATTACGAGCTGAAACGTTGCACGACCAGGTGCTGTGAACGATTCTGAATTGCTGGAAAGTGATGCGAGCACCGGCGCTTCCGTATCTACATTTTCTCCCGGCACCACAGTAAAATCTGCCAAGCATGCACTATTATCCACTGTGTCAACCCATTCCCAATCACTATTGTATCCACAAAGATATTCTCTATTTTGTACATTGTTGGCTTCGTATGCTATATCATAACGATATTCTTCCTCTAAGAAGTTAATATATACACGTTGAAGATTGAACTTTAGCGCAGACCAAAATTGGTTGACAGTAAATGGCACTTGTATTGTAGCACTTTCACCTGGTGAGAGTATTTGTTCCTCTCCCACTCCATACACATCAAAATCCCAAGAGTTGTTATTTGCAAAGCTCATCCAACCAACACGCAATTTCATTGGATCTACATTGACACTCTGTGCTCCGTCATTTTTGACTGTTACGTTTGCCGTATAAGTCTCTCCCGCATGAAGTTGTTTTCCTTCTAGATTTGTATCTTCATCTGCTTCCAACTTCACAGAAGTCAGTTTCAACCCATGATAAGGTTTTAATGCTACTGAATAAGCCTCTGCGCCATTTATGAAAAAATCTTCCCCGACAGGAATAAATTCATACCCTTGCTTAGTATGTTCTTCATATCCGAACGTTTTCGTTCCATTCACATCTTGCCAAGAATAGCAAACTTTGTTATCGCTATAATCCACGATTTCAATATAATTAATCTCGTAATCGCCCAAACCACGGCTCCAAGAGGTCAGCGTGAGTTCTCCTTTATATGGACTTTCAAAATCTTTATTAATAGTATCCCAAGTACTTCCATTATTGAATGCTACTTGAATTTTTCGAAGTCCAGAACCTTCCTCCACATAATTCACTCTATATGTCACAGTTGTTCGAGGGGTAATCGTTTCCCCTGCTGCCGGTGCAATACGTTCTATCGACTGAATGAGTGGCGCAACAGTATCTCCCGCCTGACTTCCTCTAACTGTGAAATCTGCACCTCTATCATATACGAACGGAATCGGTTCATATTCTGATTCCATCAGATTCCCATAAAAGACATCCGTATATTCACCTGCTTCTTTCTCTCTATTATAATATGTATAAAGATTGTTTACCCCTGTACTTACTAATCTGACCGTTGTTAACTCATATGTCTGATTTCCAGTATTATCCGGCAATGACACACTAAACGACTTCGTGCTACCTGTCGTTCCCGGTCTCCAATGACTGGTCGAATCCTCATACGCATAGACCAAGGTTATTTCTTGTCCATCTGCTCCTGTGAAAATCAGTGCAATCTCTGACACTGTCACGTCTTCTTTTGCACTACCTGTGATGTTAAAACGTAACACACCTGGAGCAACCTCTGTCGAACCATTATTTAATAATTCTACTTTTGTCACTGTCACCAAATTCGGATTGGTATTCCCCTCTGCTCGTACAACTTCCATCAAGTTATAAAAGCCATTGGAACCCAATACCACTGCAATTGCTAAAACAAATGCAATCACTCTTTTTTTCATGCTGTAACCCTTCATATTGTTGTCCTTTCCTTTGAAAACCAAAAAAATTATTATGATATTAATCTTACACCGATACAATATCGAATTCAAGTAAAAAAGCCTAACTTTCCACTGTTTTTTTGTAGCCACTTCTTTACATTTTTATTGGTTTTACAAGTTGAATCAATTCATCCACCATTTGCCTTGTCGGCGGCTTTGTTCCCTCGGTAGACACTGCGCCGGCTGAAGTTGCAATTCCTAATTTCGCGCAAGTCTCAAAATCTTCTCCCTTGTCCATACCATATGTAAATGCTGCTACGAGAGCATCACCTGCACCTACAGTAGAATGAACATCGATTGATAGCGCCGGACATTTTAAGCATTCTTCTTTTGTCAAAAACAAAGCGCCCTCATGCCCAAGAGAGATAATCACTGTTTCGATTCCCTGCTCTAACAAGTCTTTTCCAACGCTTAATAGTTCCTCTTCTGTCAGACTGTGCTCAGCACCGATATGTTTTTCCAATTCGACACGGTTTGGCTTAATAACGTCCGGTTTTGCTGCGAGCGACTGTGTGAATAACTCACCGTCTGCATCCAGAAATACTTTTGCCCCTTTTTCGTGTACTTTTTGAATGATGTCGCCATAGATGGTCTTCGGAACACCTGCCGGCACACTTCCGGAAAGGACGAACCAGGTACCTTTCTTGGCGTATTGCATCAACTGTTCCTCTAGTTCCTTTTGCTCCTCCTCGGAAATCTCAGGTCCTGCTTCATTTAATTCTGTTAAAGTTCCATCCGCTTCCGCGATTTTGGTGTTGATTCTGGTTTCTCCGTCTACTGTCACAAATTCTGCGTTTACCTCATCACTTGCCAACATGTTTACAATCGCATTGCCGTTATTCCCACCAATGAAACCGGTAGCAATGCTGTCGCCACCCAGTGCTTTTATCGTCTTTGAAACATTGATCCCTTTTCCACCCGCATCCATAATGATATGTTTTACTCGATTGAGACCTCCATGTACAAAGCTCTCTACATCTACGGTCTTATCAATCGCAGGATTCATGGTTACTGTTACTATCATATTGATTCCCTCAACTTTTCTTTTTCTCACACCATTATAATGCAGATATAACCAAAAAACAAGCAGTCGCCTATAATAAGCGACTGCTCTCATTGCATATTTCTTATAATTGTGGACCTGCTTCAACTAAAGCTTTACCAGCTTCGTTTGTTGTATATTTAGCGAAGTTCTTCACGAAACGTCCAGCAAGGTCTTTTGCTTTTACTTCCCACTCAGCTGCATCAGCGTATGTGTTACGTGGGTCAAGGATGTTAGTATCAACTCCCGGAAGTTCTGTTGGTACTTCGAAGTTGAAGAATGGGATTGTCTTTGTATCAGCTTTTGCGATTGATCCATCAAGGATTGCATCGATGATACCACGAGTATCTTTGATTGAGATACGTTTTCCTGTTCCGTTCCATCCTGTGTTTACTAAGTAAGCTTTTGAACCGTGTTCTTCCATCTTCTTAACTAATTCTTCAGCATATTTTGTTGGATGTAACTCCAAGAATGCCTGACCGAAGCAAGCTGAGAATGTTGGTGTAGGTTCTGTGATTCCACGCTCTGTACCAGCAAGTTTTGCTGTAAATCCTGACAAGAAGTAGTATTTTGTCTGCTCCGGTGTCAAGATTGATACTGGAGGAAGTACTCCAAATGCGTCAGCTGAAAGGAAGATAACATCTTTTGCAGCCGGTGCTTTTGATACAGGACGTACAATGTTGTCGATGTGGCTGATTGGGTAAGAAACACGTGTGTTTTCTGTTACGCTGCCATCAGCGAAATCGATTTTTCCATCTTTATCTAATGTAACGTTTTCTAATAATGCGTTACGTTTGATTGCATTGTAGATGTCTGGTTCTGAATCTTTATCAAGGTTGATAACTTTTGCGTAGCATCCGCCTTCGAAGTTGAATACACCGTCATCATCCCAGCCGTGTTCGTCATCACCGATAAGAAGACGTTTTGGATCTGTAGATAATGTTGTCTTACCTGTTCCTGAAAGACCGAAGAAAATAGCTGTATTTTCGCCGTTCATATCTGTGTTTGCTGAACAGTGCATTGAAGCAATACCTTTCAGTGGAAGGAAGTAGTTCATCATAGAGAACATACCTTTCTTCATCTCTCCACCATACCATGTGTTAAGGATTACTTGTTCTTTGCTTGTGATGTTGAATGCTACTGCTGTTTCTGAGTTAAGTCCTAACTCTTTGTAGTTCTC
>JAZQSP010000035.1:0-7590 GCA_045630205.1 Faecalimonas sp.
CAGAAACAGACCCTGACAATCAATGTAGAACTGTTCGGTCGTGAGACCCCAGTTGAGATTCAATTCTCAGAAGTTAAAAAAATGTAACAAAATAAGTGGGAGGGAAATCCCCGCAAATACCACAAGGAGGTACACAAAATGGCAAAGAAAGTACAAGGTTATATTAAATTACAAATTCCGGCTGGAAAAGCAACTCCGGCACCACCGGTAGGTCCTGCACTTGGACAACACGGTGTAAACATCGTTGAATTTACGAAACAATTCAATGCTAGAACTGCAGATCAAGGAGATTTAATCATCCCTGTAGTTATCACAGTTTACAATGACAGAAGCTTTAGCTTCATCACAAAGACACCACCGGCAGCTGTTCTTATTAAGAAGGCTTGCGGAATCAAATCAGGTTCAGGTGTTCCGAACAAAACAAAAGTAGCTACAATCACAAAGGCTCAATTAGAGGAAATCGCTAAATTGAAAATGCCTGACTTAAACGCTGCATCTGTAGAAGCTGCTATGAGCATGATCGCTGGAACATGCCGCAGTATGGGTGTAAAAGTAGCTGAGTAATTGTAAACATGTTAAAACGTGGGAGGGCTCGCTCCCGATATTACCACTAGGAGGTTATTGAATATGAAAAGAGGAAAGAAATATCAAGAAGCTGCGAAACTTATCGAAAGAGGAAATCTTTACGACAAAGCAGAAGCAATTTCATTAGTTAAGAAATCAGCAGTAGCAAAATTCGATGAAACAATCGAAGCTCATATCAGAACAGGTTGTGACGGACGTCATGCAGACCAACAAATCCGTGGTGCGGTTGTATTGCCACACGGAACAGGTAAAAAAGTTCGTATCTTAGTATTCGCAAAAGACGCTAAAGCAGAAGAAGCTAAGGCAGCAGGTGCAGATTACGTAGGAGCAGAGGATTTAATTCCAAAGATCCAGAACGAAAACTGGTTTGAATTCGACGTAGTAGTAGCTACACCGGACATGATGGGTGTTGTAGGTCGTCTTGGTCGTGTACTCGGACCAAAAGGCTTAATGCCAAACCCAAAAGCAGGTACAGTTACAATGGACGTTACAAAAGCTGTTAATGATATCAAAGCTGGTAAGATTGAGTACAGATTAGACAAAACAAACATTATCCACGTGCCAGTAGGAAAAGCTTCTTTCACAGAAGAACAATTAGCGGACAACTTCCAAACGCTTATCGATGCAATCAACAAAGCAAAACCTGCAGCAGTGAAAGGTCAGTACCTTAAGAGTGTAACACTTACATCTACAATGGGACCTGGCGTTAAGATTAACCCTGCAAAATTGTAAAAAATGTTATTGACATCCAATATATACCTTGCTATAATATGCAAGGAATTAACTGCCGAAGACAGTAGGTGCCGTAAGGCATAAGGTTTGAAACGCCTACCGAGGAGATTGAAATTCGAAATTTATTTGAATTCACAGAACCTCTTTGTCTACGGATAAAGAGGTTTTTTTATCAATCGGCGGTGCCATTTATAAAAATAATATAAGGAGGTGCACCATTCGTGGCAAAAGTTGAATTAAAACAACCAATCGTTGCAGCAATCGCTGAAGACGTAAAGGGCGCACAATCAGTAGTTATCGTTGATTATCGTGGTTTAACTGTAGCAGAGGATACAGAATTACGTAAGCAACTGAGAGATGCTGGTATCATCTACAAAGTGTGCAAGAACACAATGATGAAGAGAGCGTTCGAAGGAACAGAATTTGAAGGTCTTGCACAGTACCTTGAAGGACCAAGTGCTATGGCAGTATCAAAAGATGATGCTACAGCTCCTGCAAGAATCCTTTGCAAATTCGCGAAGACAGCTGAAAAATTAGAAGTAAAAGCTGGTGTTGTTGAAGGTAAAGTATACGATGAAGCTGGTGTAAAAGAGTTATCAGCAATCCCTTCAAGAGAAGAATTGCTTTCAAAATTACTTGGAAGTATTCAGTCACCAATTGCAAACTTTGCTCGTGTTATTAAACAAATCGCTGAAAATGGCGGTGCAGTAGCAGAGGCAGCAACAGAAGAAGCTGCAGTAGAAGCTCCAGTAGCAGAAGAAGCTCCGGTAGCAGATGCTCCAGCAGAAGAAGCAGTAGAAACAACTGCAGAATAATTTTAGAAACTAAGGGCAAAGCCCCAAAATAAGAAAAACAAATTTTACGGAGGTAAATAAAAATGGCAAAATTAACAGTAGCTGAAATGATCGAAGCGATCAAAGAATTATCAGTATTAGAATTAAACGATTTAGTTAAAGCATGTGAAGAAGAATTTGGTGTATCTGCAGCAGCAGGTGTTGTAGTTGCAGCAGCAGGTGCTGGCGAAGCAGCAGCAGCTGAAGAAAAAGATGAGTTCAACGTAGAGTTGACAAACGCAGGTGCTTCAAAAGTTAAAGTAATCAAAGTTGTTCGTGAAATCACAGGACTTGGATTAAAAGAAGCTAAAGAAGTTGTAGACGGAGCTCCAAAGGTAATCAAAGAAGCTGTTTCTAAAGCAGAAGCTGAAGAAATCAAAGCTAAATTAGAAGCTGAAGGTGCAGAAGTTACATTGAAATAATTCTGTTACAGGATAATAAGTTAAACGAAAGGTGCTGTACATAGCGTAATGTATAACACCCTAAAATGCAGACAAAGGGGAAATTGGTGTTAACCGATTTCCCCTTTTCAGTCATTCTCTATGTATTTTACAACGTCGCCCCAAAATCAGACACAATCACTTGTCCTGTAATAGCTCTCGATTCATCACTTGCAAGGAAGAGAAGGATGTTTGCAACATCTTCCGGCATACACACAGGTACAGATAAGTTCATATGTTTTCTCATCTGTCCGAACATGTCCTGATTGAGTGTTGCAGGATCTGTCTTAGCCATTGGAGTAGCAATTGTACTTGGGTTTACCGAGTTGCAGCGGATACCTGTGCCTGCGAAACGAAGAGCAGTATGTTTCGTAGCACCGATAATAGCAGCTTTACTTGTTACATAAGCAGCACCGCCTGTTCCGAACTGGCCTGCAACAGAATCCAGGTTAATGATAGAACCGCAGTTGTTTTTCATCATTTCTTTTAACACGGCTCTTGTGCAGTAAAGAGTTCCCTTTGTGTTAATTGAAAATACGCGTTCCAGGTCTTCGTCTTCGTAGCACTCGATTGGCTTGAGCCCTGCTTCAAGAACACCTGCATTGTTTACAAGAACATCAACCTTTCCGAATGCCTCCACGGTCTTAGCAACAAGGTTCTCTGCATCCTCTTTCTTAGATACATCTGTTTGTACAATAAGTACTTCGCCGCCGGCTGCGCGAATCTCCTCAGCCACTTCTTCCAACTGCGGAAGACGACGTGCGCTGATTACAACCTTTGCGCCCTCTTTTGCGAACAATTTGGCAGTAGCAGCTCCTACACCGGAGTTACTGCCTGTGACAATAGCAACTTTTCCATCTAAACGTCCCATAATACAAGTCTCCTTTCTGTCTATTTATTTTCAAATATTTATAGAAATATTGTAATATAAACAAGTAGTTTCGGTCAACCATTTGTTGCTTCAAAATCACTGGCGAAAGCGTCCATTTCGAATACACTTTGGAATTGTCAACACAGGAATTTTATGCTACTATTAAAAGAGTTAACAAGTATGATACACGGAGGAATACACATGGAACAATACAAGAAAGAGTTTATCGAGTTCATGGTAGACAGCAAGGTTTTAAAATTCGGAGATTTCACTTTGAAGAGTGGTAGAAAGTCTCCTTTCTTTATGAATGCAGGCGGTTATGTGACAGGCTCACAGCTGAAAAAATTAGGGGAATACTATGCGAAGGCAATCCACAGCACATACGGAGATGATTTTGACGTGCTTTTCGGACCTGCTTACAAGGGAATTCCAATCAGTGTTGTAACTGCGATTGCATACAGTGAATTATATGGCAAAGAAGTTCGTTACTGCTCAGACCGCAAGGAAGAGAAAGACCACGGCGCAGACAAGGGAAGCTTCCTTGGAAGCAAGTTGCAGGACGGCGACAGAGTCATCATGATTGAAGACGTTACAACTTCAGGTAAATCTATGGAAGAGACAGTGCCGAAGGTAAAAGGTGCTGCAGACGCCACGATTGTGGGACTTATGGTTTCATTGAATCGTATGGAAGTTGGTAAAGGCGGAGAGAAGAGCGCGCTTGATGAGGTGAAGGATTTGTACGGATTTGAGACGGCAGCGATTGTTTCTATGGCTGATGTTGTGGAGCATTTGCACAACAACGAATATAACGGTGAAGTCATTATCGACGACACATTGAAAGCGTCAATCGACGCATACTATGAGAAATACGGTGTAAAATAGATTTGAAAGGACGCAAAATTGGACACGAATAAAAGAGAACAGTTTCGCATATTAGGGAAGATCCTGTTTGTAGTGTACATTTTATTTATACTTTATTTCTTGATTTTTTCGGATTGGTATGGAAGAAGCGGAGTCATGGAGGAATACCATTACAACCTGACTCCGTTTTTAGAAATTCAGCGTTTTTGGGAATATCGCGATAAACTTGGTGTGTGGTCCGTTGTCAACCTATTCGGAAATGTGCTGGTGTTTGTGCCGTTTGGTTTCTTTGAGCCGATGGCGAGCAAACGAAGAAGCTTCTGGGGAACGGCGTTTGACGGGCTGTTTTTGAGTATGGTGGTGGAAGTGTTCCAACTAGTGACAAAAGTTGGACGCTTTGACGTGGATGATTTGATGCTCAACACGCTGGGAGTAGTCATTGGGTATCTGCTTTTCCTGATATGCAACGCGATGAGGAGAATGTATAGTGCAAAGAGAAAGAGAACGTGAAAGAGAAAGAGAACGTAAGAGACGTAAGAATAGAAAATATGGTCAGGTAAAGTTGAAGCACTCCAAGCGAGGTATCATGTCTTGTGTGATTGCAGGTCTTGTACTGATTGTGCTGATATCGATGCTTGCGAAGGCGTATGTCAGCAGGGGCGCGGCGGCACCGATTGTCGGAGCGCTTGGCCTCATTTCCATGATACTTGCCGGATGCGGTCTGTACATGGGCATCCGTGGATTTAAGGAGCGCGAGAAGGACTATCTTACTTGCAAGCTTGGAACAGCTTGCAGCGGTCTGATTATTCTCGGATTTATTTTAATTTTTTGCAGAGGTTTATTTTAAATGAATGAAAGATATGAACTTGCAATAGAGAGAATTCGCTCTATTGTACATGAAGATACGGTGGCACCGCTTTACCGTGATTACTTTCAGAAGGTAGCAGGATTTATCTTAGAGATTGATGCGATTAAGAATCGTCTTGAGAAAAAGCCGAATGCTGAGTGTACATTAGCAGAATTAAGAAGTGAAAATGAGAGCATTTACAGGGATGTGACTGGGGAAATGTATGAAGAGAGTTTTGCGAATCCCGCATATGCTGTGGGACTGTTTGGCCGGGATTTGGGACAACTCTTAAGTTTTCTCTACACGGAGATACGAGGTGTGATTTCGTATGTATACGAGAAACGCACGGAGTATCTCGCTATCTGTAATGAATTGTTTATAGAAGTTTATAATTGTTTTGAGGGCGTAGAGATTCCGGATTACAAGGAATTAAAAAGCATCGTTTATTGGTATGCCAGCGATTACTGCGATGTGTTCTTGGCAGACCGTATTGAGGAGCAGTTAAACTCGGATGTAGCATTTGCGACAGATATCATTATGCAGAGTGACCTCACAGACCTTCGTTATCTCTACTATTACGGAGAGTTTGTTTCTGAAAATGAGTGGAGAACGGCAGAGCATCTGAATTCGTTATCGCAGGATGTGATTGACCGCATGGCTGAGGTGTACACAGAAGGATATCGCAAGGGATTTGAACTTGCGGGGATTGATTTGTCAAAGAAATCTGTTGTGAATATTCGTTATCAGTTGGGATTCGAGCGAGTAATTAAGAAGGCAATCGATAATTTCGCGGCTATGGGACTTCGCCCAAGTATTTATCGCGCAGCAGTCAGTGCTGTGACGAAGAAAGGACAGCATAAGATTGGTTTCTGTGGCGGTAGTCCGAACAAGCAATATGAATATGACCATCGAAATGACCAGGGCCTTTTTATGGATAAGAAGCTCATTGAGCGCAAGCTGGATGTGATGAAAAATGCTTATGAAGAGCACAAGGAATTGGCATCTAAATTTGCAGGTCCGGCTGTAATGGAGGTGTTTGGTGAGGAACCATTTGCACCATTGCAGAAGGCGGAAGCGATTTCGCTGAGTGAGAAGCAGGAACAGTTATCTGTGACCTATGACAGTAAGGCGGGTCAACTTACCAACCAATATATTAAGGGAGAAGAGCGCAGTTTTACAATTATTGCGTATCCGGTGCCGGAGATTGGAGAGCAGTATGAGGAGATTTTCAACGAGATTATCCGAATTAATACGCTGGATGCTGACCTTTATGCAGGGATTCAGCAGGCACTTATCGATGCGCTAGATAAGGGCGAGTATGTGCATATCCTTGGGAAAGGGGAAAACACAACTAATCTCAAAGTACAACTCTACCATTTAAATAATCCGGAGAAGGAGACTATCTTCGAAAACTGTGTGGCGGATGTGAATATTCCGGTGGGTGAAGTATTTACATCACCTGTTCTGGAAGGCACAGATGGAGTCCTCTACGTGAGCAAGGTGTATCTTCATGAGTTGCAGTACAAGAATCTGAGACTGGAATTCAAGGACGGTAAGATTGTCGACTATAGTTGCAGTAACTTTGAGGATGCAGAGGAAGGTAGAAAGTTTATCAAGAGTAATCTCTTGCACAACCATGACACACTTCCGATGGGTGAGTTTGCGATCGGAACGAACACGACCGCATATGTGGTTGGGAAGAAATATCAGATAGAGGAAAAACTCCCGATTCTGATTGCAGAGAAGACAGGACCACACTTTGCAGTGGGTGACACCTGTTACAGTTGGAGTGAGGACAATCGCGTATACAACCGCGACGGAAAAGAGATTGTGGCTAAGGACAACTCTATCTCGATTTTGAGAAAAGAAGATGTCTCGAAAGCATATTTCCACTGTCATACAGACATCACGATTCCGTATGATGAACTGGCTGAAATCAGCGTTGTACAAAGTAATGGAACAAAGACTGCAATTTTAAAAGACGGAAGATTTGTTTTAGAGGGGACAGAACCACTCAATGAAGCATTTTGTGAATAAAACTTATAAGTAATTATAAAGACTATTTGCCTTGATATCGGTTGACATTCCGAGCGGCTATTAGTAAAATATCTTATAAATGGGGAAATATTTATTTTTACAACTTATAAATGAGAGCAAAGGGAAGGAGAACCTTAAATGCCAAAAGTAGGAATTGTAATGGGAAGCGACTCAGACCTTAAGGTTATGGGCAAAGCAGCAGACATGCTGGACAAATTCGGTATCGAATACGAGATGACAATTATCTCAGCTCACCGTATGCCGGACATTTTCTTTGACTATGCAAAATCAGCAGAATCAAAGGATTACAAAGTAATCATCGCAGGAGCAGGAATGGCAGCACATCTTCCGGGAATGTGTGCAGCACTATTTCCAATGCCGGTA
>JAZQSP010000036.1:0-1456 GCA_045630205.1 Faecalimonas sp.
TGATATGAACCCCGAAAGTTAGACAAAAAACTTTCGGGGTTTTATTATGAACATCAAGAAACGCAAACAACATTCTATACGTGACATACTTTCTTACATGCACATGTTGGAAGACGGGATGTCTTTTTCATTTATCCATAAGAAATATGGAGTCAATGAGGAACAATTGAAGGTCTTATGGTCTCGCTTTCAAGAAAAAGGTATTGAAGGATTGCAAAAACAGCCTAATGTTATGGCTGATTTTGCATTAAAGAAACGAATCGTGCTAGATATAGAAGATAATCATATAACTTTGCATGCAGCTTCACTAAAGTATGGTGCATGCCCTCAACGAATAAGCGCATGGTTAAAGATTGCACGCACTGATGGCATAGAAGCATTAAGTAAACTAAAAAAGCGTGGCAGACCACCAGGTATGGGCAGACCAAGAAAGAACAGCAAGCCTTTGACAGAGTTGGAAAGACTCCAGAAGGAGAACCAGGAACTCAAGACAGAGATTGCGTTGCTAAAAAAAGTGAGAGCCTTAGTAGAGGAAAGGAATGCCCATCTAAGAGAGATTGGGCGCGAGCCATCGAAGAACTAAGGCATGAAGGACATTCCCTTGAGTATATGCTCATGAGGGTGAAGATGGCACGTTCTGTATTCTATTACCATCTATCACGAATGAATAATGGTGACGGTTATGATGCTACAAGAAATAGGATCAAGACAATATATGATGAGAACAAAGGCCGTTACGGATACAGGAGAATCTGCATGGCTTTACGAAACGAAGGCTATATCATAAACCATAAGACGGTGCAGAAGCTGATGTTTCAGATAGGTTTGAGGGCAAAGCGGAAGAAGCGCCGCTATCACTCCTATAAGGGACTGATTGGTAAGGTTGCACCGAATGTCCTCGACAGGGATTTCTCAACAGAAAGACCTAACCAGAAATGGACTACGGATATATCGCAAGTCTGCATAAAGGATGAGAAACTGTACATATCTCCTATACTGGACATGTACAACGGAGAGATAATCACGTATACACTGTCACGCAGCCCTAATCTGAAGATGGTGACAGACATGCTCCGAAAAGCATTTAGGAAATATGATAATCTTGATGGCCTGACGATGCACTCAGATCAAGGGTGGCACTACCAGCACACAATGTATCAAAAGATACTCAAGGACAACAGTGTCGTACAAAGTATGTCACGTAAAGGAAACTGTCTGGACAACTCCATGATGGAGAACTTCTTTGGACTGATGAAGAATGAGTTGCTCTACGTGAATGATTTTGACTCTATTGAGTGCTTTCAAGCAGAACTCAAAAAATACATACTCTGGTATAATACAAAAAGAATAAAACTGAGATTAAAAGGAATGAGCCCGGCACAATACCGAGCTCACTACTATAGAGAATTTAATAAGTAACGTTTAATTTAACGTCCAACTTTTCGGGGTCACTTCA
>JAZQSP010000037.1:0-1248 GCA_045630205.1 Faecalimonas sp.
CATGGCATCAGCCAGACGGTACTTTCTGAACAGGTTGATTGTATTGAAGTCAGGACGCTGCATACCGCTCAGCCACATGAAGTTCACGTCACGTTTGAGCAAGGCCTCCATCTTACGGCCGGATTGGATGTTCTGGAGATACGCATATAGGATGACCTTCAACAGCATGCGTGGCGCGAAGCTGCTTGCTCCGCCACCTTTATATGTAGCTTCGATAGCGCTGATATCCAGATGCTCAACTATGGCATCAAGTACGCGTACTGGATCATTTTCGGGGATAAAGTCGCCGATACAGTGAGGAAAAAGAAGATAATCGTTCTGATTGTACGATTTATATGTTACGTTTGCCATGTCAGTTAGAGTTAGGTATTATTTTGATTTCGCACTTCAAATATAACAAAACTTCCTGACATTAACAATAGCTATTCCTTTGATTATCAAAAGAATAGCTATATTTTTACCTGTATTTCAAGAGGGAGGATAGTAGTGATTGCGGAGGCGTGTCCACCCGCGGACACGGGTAGCGGGAGGGGCCCGTTGGTAGCAAGTTATCGCGCAGCGATGACGCAGATAACAATGGGGGGGTCCGGAGTGAGCGAAGCGAACGGAGTCCTCCGCAATCACTGCTATCCTCCCGGTGTAATATAAAATGAAAAAAGAGGCTAACCTCAAAGTCTAATTGACTTTTTAGTCAGCCTCATTTTCTTTATTGGTTTATTATTGAACCTTTTTCAGAGTGAGAGGCAATGCAGGTTGAGCAAGACTGATTGCTGCAATCTTATCGCCATAAGTATACATGATACAGATCTTTTCAACAGGAAAAACACCATAATCGGATATGAAATTATTTCCCTCTACCATCGCTGTAGTATATGTAGAATCCATGAACCAGGCGTCTGCCATTCGATAGTTGAGAACTTCTGGAGCAAGAACATAAGTGTTTCCATATGTAAATGTTCCTGAGAAATAGAATTCGTATGTTCCGGATGTATCAACCAATGTATTAAGGTACTGAGAAATGAAGCACATCTCGCCTGTCTCCTTATCAAAGAACAACTCAGCCATAAGTGCCTGATCTTTTGTATCGAACTGCATAACATTTTCAGACTCCCATCCGCTCAAGTAATACCACATATTATTCTCACTTGGAAGGACATCTATCTCGAACATCTTTATGCCATCATTACTGATAACCTCCCATTTTCCAAGCCATCTGTTGTATTCTTCTGTTGCGACCTCAGGCACAAT
>JAZQSP010000038.1:0-3252 GCA_045630205.1 Faecalimonas sp.
CCGGTCTTCTGAGCATGAACTCAAAGACATATTATTCATCCGTGTATGACGACACCAAAGCTTTCAGCCTCAGGGAATATTCAGGCGATGTAGAGATTGTATATGTTTCCGAGATAGTTTCAGACAAACGTATTCTGAAATGGCGCGAAGGAGACGATGAAAGGGTCATCACGATAGAAGCAATGAAGATTGAGTAGAAATATCACAACATAACATCACATGAAACGATTATCACACATTATAATACTTATTACTGCTGTATCAGCTTTCATATCTTGTGAACACGTGCTTTGCGTAGACGGTGCTTGGGATCCGATGGAGCTTGATAAGACCCACGTCAACTTTCCGTCTGAAGGTGGGCAGAACACTGTCTCTGTCCTGAATTATACCTTATGGTGGATTGTCGGAGGATATACGAGTGTGAATGAAATAGGTGATCAACAGAATTATTCTGACTTCATTCATGCTACATCTTCCGAGGGTGAAAATGGTGCACAAGACACTCTTGATGGCGGCTGGTATCATCTTACAGTTCCTGACAAGTGCAAGAGCAACGCAGTCATTGTTACTGTGGAGCCCAACGATGGCGAAGCACGTCATACAATCATACAGATGCAGTCCGGTAACGCCTTCACGACCTTCAGCATTTCTCAGGAGTAAAATTTGATATTATCACTTTAATAATTCAACTAATAATGAAACGAATCATCACTTTTATTTTAGCCATATCGTTAGGCTCTTCCCTGCTCTTATCAGCACAGGATAAGGACAAGCACAATTATGATGTAGGTATCGGGATTAACGCTTATGGTGTTCTTGGAGCTGTAGGGGGGCCAAGCAGAAACATCAGTCCTGGATTTCTCTTTGAATACAGATACGATTACACCGACAGGATTGACTTCGGTGCGCAGGCACTTTTCAAGCATGGCAAGGGACATTCTGCATTTACCGGCGAGGATTACCCGACATGGGGACTCACTTATAACCAAATCGGTCTGAAGGCAGTTGCAGACTACAACGGACGCCCCGGAAAGCAAGTCAGACCATACATAGGAGCCGAATTAGGCGGAGGAGCACTCTTCACACAAAGGACAAACGGCACTAATGATACAGACATATTCGGCACAATCGGTCCAAGATTAGGATTGCAGATATGGCGATTCCGCGTAGGATTGGAAATTGATTTCGCCTTCGACGGTCAGTACGGCTTCCTCAGCACAGAAACCGCTACAGCTCTAAATCTGAGCTTTTCATTCTAATTGAGCTCATTGGTATAGGATTTGCCTTTACCAATCCTGAATAGTTTTTTCATAGGTTAAGTTTTAGGTTATAGGTGTCCTGCGATGAGAATTGCAGGGCACTTTCTTTAATTATCGCTCAACGATACAACTATCTCCCTATATTTCCTTGAAACAGGAATAGATGTACCATCCGCAAGTGTGAGCGAATCTGATAAAGTCTCTTGAATCGATTCTTTCCTGACAACAAATGATCTGTGGACTCTTATGAAGTCTTCCCCAAGGAGATTCTCCCACTGGGTGATACCTGTCTTGTTTCTGAATTTGCGGCCATCTGTTGCACATACCCATACTTCTGTATCACGGGATTCTACATACAGGATTTCCGATACGTTCAATGAAACCTTCTTATAGTCTGAAGTAAACACTATCGGTGTAGGGGCATCAGAAAGAGCATTTTTAAGATATTTTGAGAGCAGGTAGTCACCGCCTGTAATGAAAGCCATCGCAATAGCGAGGAAAGCAGGATTGATAAGTACGGAAGGAATTCTGATGCCGTAAGTCATCGCCGGAAATCCTTTAATAGCAATATGCGAACACAAAATGAACAGAAGTTCCGTAACCATAACTGCGGAAAAAAGGAAGAAAAAATCAGTAAGTCCTTTTTTTATATTAACAAAAGACACCTTCGGCAATACAAATTTCAATATAACACTTCCAGGTACAAGCATAATGCTTATGAAAAGTGCATCTTGAAATTTATATTCCAGGCTAACAAGTACTGAAGATATGAGCAGCACAGCTATTATCCAGTACAGGATTGTAATGATAACACGCTTGTTCATCTTTTGGCTTTATGCGAACAAAAGTCGCAATAAAAACTCAATTCTACAACACTACAATGGAGGTCAGAGGGATTTGACATGAAGTAGAACGGATTTGAATTGGGATATTTTATACAAGTCCGATAACTTTGCACTCAGGAATTCCTGCTGAAGTTAAACACTAAAAAACAATGAAATGGAAACAAAAGAAATTATCGACACAGTAGCAACTACTGTTGAGAATGCTTGCCAGATGGGAGAGCCCATCCCGCAGTGGCCGGATTATAATGTAGCAGACTATTTTCTTAATGGAGGAGTAGGACCGATGACTGTGATAACACTATTTTTGATAGCAGTACTCGTTTCTGCCTGGAAAGCTCCTACATGGGTCAGAGATTTTGGTTTCGGTGCTGTCATTGCATCGTTATGCTGGCTGTTTGTCGGTTGCATTCAGATGTTTCAAGCAATTGAAATCGTTGGCAACACAATGCCATTCAGCGTACATTGCGGTGGTTTGTGGAGAATTCTTATACCACTTGTATACGGATTGCTGATATATCTTCTCTCTATCCTCATCAGCACATTCCAGAAACCTCGAATCTGACGTTAAACAGAAATATCATTCCGGTCAGAGGGCGCGAATTTTCTGACCGGAATTCTTATTTTGGGAACTATCAGACTCAAATCTCAAGACAGTTGTTTGTTTAATCAAGCGGAGCGGATGCAGGCTGGCAATCTTATGATACCGCTTCCCTGGTTTATTCATCCCGTAGATAAAGAACCGGATTCTTTAATGCAGCCCTCCTCGCTTGAAGATAAACGGACAGGAAGGCAATACCGGCAACAATGATAATAGCCAATATATAGATCCAGTATGTAGAGTTCAGGCGGTAGGAATAGCTCATGATAATGGCATCGTTTATTATAATCGAAAGGATGATACCGATGACACTTGCGGCTACTACTATTTTGAGGTATCGATAGATATGACGACGGATTTCTTCTCCGCCTGTTGCCCCGAAAACCTTCCGGACAGCCGAATCTTTCCTATGTAATGAAATATAATAAGTGCTCATTGCAACCAAGCCAAGAACGGTCAACAAAAGGGCAAGCAATGCATAAATCACTACCATTGACAATATTGCTTTCGTGGGAGATAACGATTTCTCGTAATAACTATCGATATATCC
>JAZQSP010000039.1:0-5228 GCA_045630205.1 Faecalimonas sp.
TATGATTAAAAGTATGACAGGTTTCGGCAGATGTGAAATCGCAGACGGCGACCGCAAGTTCACGGTGGAGCTAAAAGGCGTTAACCACAGATACCTGGATGTCAACATCCGTATGCCGAAGAAACTTAATTTTTTCGAGTCATCGATTCGAAATCTCCTCAAACAGTATGCGCAGAGAGGAAAAGTAGATATTTTTATTACTTATGAGGATTTATCTGAGAATCAGGTTTCACTCAAGTACAATCCGACTTTGGCGCAGGAATATCTTACATATTTCAAACAAATGCAGGAATCATTTGAATTGGATTATGACATTCGTGTATCCACCTTATCGCGTTGTCCGGAAGTATTAACGATGGAAGAACAGGTGATGGACGAGGAAGAACTTTGGAATGGACTTGAGAAGACATTAAAAGGTGCATTCGAGCAGTTCCGCGACACAAGAATTGTGGAAGGTGAGAATCTCAAGAAAGATATTGTTGAGAAGTTAGACGAGATGCTAGGCTTGGTTGACTGCGTGGAAAAACGTTCACCGGAGATTGTGGCAGAGTACCGTGCAAAATTAGATGCAAAGGTGAAAGAACTCATGGAAAATACGCAGATTGATGAAGGAAGACTTGCTGCAGAGGTTGTTCTTTTTGCAGACAAGATATGTACTGACGAAGAAACAGTGCGCCTTAGAAGCCACATTGAACATATGAAGTCTACCTTAGATGCTTCAGAAGGAATCGGACGTAAGCTTGATTTCATTGCGCAGGAAATGAACCGTGAGGCTAATACGATTCTGTCTAAGGCAAATGATCTTGAAACGTCAAATTATGCGATTGATTTAAAAACGGGAATCGAAAAAGTTCGCGAGCAGATTCAAAATATTGAATAAAGGGGATTATCATGAAGACAAGAGGAATTCTAATCGTAGTTTCCGGATTCGCAGGCTCAGGGAAAGGGACCTTGATGAAGGAGATTATGGAGCAGTATGATAACTATGCACTGTCTATTTCGGCAACCACCAGACAGCCTCGTGGAGCAGAAGTGGACGGCAGAGAATATTTCTTTAAAAGCACCGAAGAATTTGAAAAAATGATTGCACAAGGCGAGTTAATAGAGTATGCTAACTACGTGGGCAATTACTATGGTACACCGAAGGCTTATGTGGAAGAACAGCTTGCATCAGGCAAGGATGTGATTCTGGAAATTGAGATTCAGGGCGCTTTGAAAGTGAAGAAGCAATTTCCGGAGACGCTATTGTTATTCGTGACACCACCAAATGCTACGATTTTAAAAGAACGTTTGGTAGGGCGCGGAACAGAGACGATGGAGGTTGTGGAACAGCGAATGAAGCGTGCTTCAGAGGAAGCAGAAGGAATACTGTCTTACGACTACATTTTAGTCAACGATGATTTGCAGACCTGTGTGGAGCAGATGCATCACATCATTCAGAGCGAGCATTACAAGACATCTCGCAACGAAGCATTTATAAGCCAGATTGAAAAAGAATTAAAAGGGAATTTGAAAGGAGAATAACATATGTTACACCCATCTTATACAGATTTAATGAAAGTAGTGAATTCAGACGTTGAGGAAGGCGCAACAAAGATTGTAAACAGTCGTTACTCAATCGTACTTGCAACAGCAAAGAGAGCAAGACAGATTATTGATAAAAACGAGCCGTTGGTTTCTGCAAAACCGGGCACAAAGCCACTTTCTATCGCCATTGAAGAAGTAAATCAGGCAAAGATTAAGATTGTCGGCGAAGACTCAGAAGAATAATTGGGAGACAAGAGACGATGAACATTTTATTCGTTTCGTTAGGGTGCGATAAGAACCTGGTAGATACAGAAGTGATGCTGGGGCTTCTTGCGCAGAAGGGACATCAGATGGTTGACAGTGAAGAAATGGCGGATGTCATTGTTGTCAACACCTGCTGTTTTATTCATGATGCAAAAGAAGAGAGTATACAGACCATTTTGGAAATGGCTGAATATAAAAAAGAAGGCACCTTGAAAGCATTGATTGTAACGGGATGTCTTGCGCAGAGATATAAGCAGGAGATTCTGGATGAGATTGAGGAAGTGGATGCTGTACTTGGAACCACTTCTTATGATAAGATTGTAGATGCCATTGAGGAGGCACTTATTGGACACAAGTCATTAGAGCTTGAAGATATTGATGCGCTTCCGGTGGTTGAGGCGAAGCGTCTCGTGACAACGGGCGGACATTTCGCGTATCTGAAGATTGCAGAAGGGTGTGATAAGCACTGTACGTACTGCATCATTCCAAAGATTCGAGGAAATTTCCGGAGCGTTCCGATGGAGCGTCTTTTAAAAGAAGCCGAGGAGCTTGCTGAGCAGGGCGTGAAGGAATTGATTTTGGTCGCACAGGAGACCACTCTTTACGGAAAAGATATTTACGGTGAGAAATCGCTTCACATCTTGTTGAAGGAGTTGTGTAAAATCAGCGGAATTCGTTGGGTTCGTATCCTTTACTGTTATCCGGAGGAAATTTACGACGAGTTAATCCAAGTGATAAAGGAAGAGGATAAGATTTGTAAATACCTTGACCTTCCGATTCAACATGCATGCGATGATGTGCTAAAGAGAATGGGAAGAAGAACTTCCAAAGCACAATTAATTGAGATTATAGAGAAACTTCGAAGAGAGATTCCTGAGATTGCACTTCGAACCACATTGATTACCGGATTTCCGGGCGAAACAAAAGAGCAGCACGAGGAATTGATGGAGTTCGTGGACGAGATGGAATTCGA
The DNA here is from genome assembly GCA_045630205.1 of Faecalimonas sp. Lineage (GTDB taxonomy): Bacteria > Bacillota > Clostridia > Lachnospirales > Lachnospiraceae > Faecalimonas. The sequence continues at coordinate 2,765 of JAZQSP010000039.1, forward strand.
CCGATTGGGAGTATTCACATATTCACCGGAAGAGGATACACCGGCGGCAAACATGCCGAATCAGATAGACGAGAGTGTGAAAGAAGATCGCCAGGCGGACCTTATGGAACTGCAACAGGAGATTGCATTTGAACTTGCCGAGAATATGATTGGCAAAGAAGTCATGGTCATGATTGAGGGTAAGGTTGCAGACGAGAATGCTTATGTGGGAAGAACCTATAAGGATGCGCCAAATGTAGATGGACTTATTTTTGTAGAGACAAATGAGGAAATGATGTCGGGTGACTTTGCGAAAGTAAAAGTAACCGGAGCATTAGAATATGATTTGATAGGAGAGATAATGTAATGAATTTACCAAATAAATTAACTGTACTTCGTGTGATTATGATTCCGTTTTTTGTACTGTTTATGTTAACTGACTTGGCAGGAGCAGCAAGCAAATATATTGCACTCGCAATCTTCTGTGTTGCAAGTTTTACAGATTTCTTGGATGGATATCTTGCAAGAAGAGATAACCTGGTAACAAACTTCGGAAAGTTTATGGACCCATTGGCAGACAAACTTTTGGTTTGTTCGGCACTGATTTGCTTGATTCCTAGATTGCCGGCGTGGATCGTTTTAATTATAATTGCACGTGAATTCATCATCAGTGGTTTCCGTTTAGTTGCATCAGATAACGGAATTGTAATTGCAGCAAGCTACTGGGGGAAATTTAAGACAGTTTCTCACATGGCAATGGTTATCTTAATGATTTTAGATTTTCAAAGTCATATTATGCAGTTTATTACAGGTGTAGTAGTAGGATTGGGTCTTGCACTTACGATAGTTTCTCTTGTTGACTATGTTTGGAAAAACAAGCAAGTGTTGACACAGGGTGGAATGTAAGAGAAAGAGTTGAGGCTGGGGTGCAACGGAATTGGATTGTGATTTGGTTGTATAGTTTGGCCGTGCGATTCGGCAAATTTCTATAAAATGCGATTTATTGGTTTCTATACCCACGATTTTGCGAAATCGTGGGTATTATGCAATTGTGGTGTGCAGTTTATAGAAAATCTTGCAAATTTTTGCTCTTTTTTAAATGAATTATGTTTGTTTCTGGGTATCAAGTTGCATGGAGAGCATATGTATACCCACACAGCAAATGACAAGCCAAAACACATAGCAAATAAAAGAGGTAAACCATGAATTTAGAAGAAAAAATCGTACAAGAATTGCAAAAAAGAAAATTAACTATCACTACCGCAGAATCCTGTACAGGAGGTCTTCTTGCAGGAAGGATTCTCAATGTATCGGGGGCATCTTCAGTATATAACGAAGGCCATATTACTTATTCCAACGAGGCAAAGGAAAGGCTGCTTGGAGTGCAACATGCCACATTAGAAACATACGGCGCGGTAAGTGAGCAGACTGCGGGAGAGATGGCAAGAGGAGCAGCGCGAGCAGCTAATGCAGATATCGGTCTTAGCACAACCGGAATTGCAGGACCGACAGGCGGAACGCCGGAAAAACCGGTAGGTCTTGTGTATGTTGGATGTGCGATTGGTGATGAGGTTATAGTAGAGGAATGCCACTTTCAGGGAAGTAGAGAAGAGAATCGAAATGCGGCAGTAGAAGCAGCGTTGCAGTTGCTTTGGAGAAAGTTGTCGAATTCTTAAAAAAATCGAAAAAAAACTAGACTAATGACTAACTTTATGAGAGAATAGATATGTATGGGATGTTAAACAAATAACAAATACCCGAATTAAGAAATTACATATACTTGAAAGGAGTTTTAATCATGATTTATTCACATGAAGTAAAAACAATGTGTCCGGTAGCAATCGGTGCGAATCACGGACCGGCTCCAATCCCAGAAGAAGCAAAATGGGTAAAAGCAAAAGAAGTAAAAGATATTTCTGGTTTGACACACGGTATCGGCTGGTGTGCACCTCAACAAGGAGCTTGTAAATTAACACTTAACGTCAAAGAAGGTATCATCCAAGAAGCTTTGGTTGAGACAATCGGATGTTCAGGTATGACTCACTCTGCAGCTATGGCATCAGAGATTCTTCCTGGAAAAACAATCTTAGAAGCACTTAACACAGACTTAGTTTGTGATGCTATCAACACAGCAATGAGAGAATTGTTCTTACAGATCGTTTACGGTAGAACACAGAGCGCATTCTCAGAAGATGGTCTTCCAATCGGAGCAGGTCTTGAAGATTTAGGAAAAGGACTTCGTTCACAGGTTGGTACAATGTATGGTACATTGGCAAAAGGTCCACGTTACCTCGAAATGGCAGAAGGTTATGTAACAGGTATCGCATTAGACGAGAACGATGAAATCATCGGTTACCAGTTCGTAAGCCTTGGAAAATTAACAGACTTCATCAAAAAAGGTGATGATCCTACAACAGCTTGGGAAAAAGCAAAAGGTCAATACGGCCGTGTAGCTGACGCTGTTAAGATTATCGACCCAAGACAA
>JAZQSP010000040.1:0-28240 GCA_045630205.1 Faecalimonas sp.
AATTCAGGACAAACACTACCAAAGTGATTTTGATAAATTATTGCTAGAAACTGACACACCTTTACCAGATGAAATCGAAGCAATTACACAAGCTGACAAAGAGATAAGTAACAACAAATTAATCTCTCACGACGACATCAACTGGAATTAAACACACCCGCCACACATATATTTCTATAAAAGTATATGTGTGGCATTTTTATGGACAAAAAGAATCTCAAATCCCGCATCACAGATGCCGCCGGCATGCCCAAGGATGTCATTCTCGGCGTTCCAATTATAAGCGTGATCGGTCAGAACGAGGCATGCATCGAGAATTACCGAGGCATCCTCGAGTACACCGACAAACTCATCCGCATACAGACCAAACTCGGTAAAATTCATGTAACCGGGAGAGGCCTTACGATTGAACACTACAACAACGATGAGATGAAGATTACGGGCCACATTACGATAATTGAATTTCATGAGGGAGGTTAGCCGTGCTTATTTCATTGCTTCGATATATACAAGGTTACCTAAAGATACGCGTTACCGGTTATTCGCCGGAACGCTTTTTAAATTTGTGCAAGAATAAGAAGATTGCCGTGTGGGGACTGGAAGCCGGGTATAATGCTTATGATATGTATATCAAGGTATCGGGTTTTCGCAAGTTGAAACCAATCCTGCGAAAAACGCAGACAAAAGTATCTATCTTAGAGCGTTATGGACTACCTTTCTTTTTTCATCATTATCGGAAAAGGAAACTATTTTTTACGGGAATCTTCATCTGCCTCATCATCATTTACAGTATGACATTCTTTATCTGGAACATTGATTTGGAAGGAAATCAGACGATTACGGATGATGTGTTGATGGAATATCTGGAATCGGAAAAGATTTATCACGGCATGGCAAAGCGAGACGTAAACTGCGAGCAGATTGTAAAGGATATTCGGAAGCAATTCGACGAGATTATCTGGGTCTCTGCATCATTGGATGGCACACGTCTTTTTATTCATGTAAAAGAAAATGCCGATACGTTTGTTCCGGCTGAGGAAGAGGCCGAACCGAGTGACATCATTGCAGATAAGGCAGGTATAGTTGTGGAGATGATTACGAGGAACGGTGTGCCGCAAGTATCTGTCGGAAGTGCAGTCGCACAGGGCGACCTTCTGGTATCGGGAACCGTAGATGTCCTAAATGATGCAAAAGAAGTGGTGTCGCACAATTATGTGACAGCAGATGCAGATATTACACTGCAGACAGTGGTTACTTATGAAGATTATATTGAAAAAGTGTATGAGCAAAAGAAATATACGGACAAAAAAAGAACCTTGTTTTATTTGAAGTTTGGGAAACGCAAAGTAGGGTTTGGTTTCCGGAAGAACAAATTCAAAACTAAAGACCAACAGACAGAAGAGAGGCAGGTTCGCATTGGAGAAAATTTTTATCTGCCGATTTATGCTGGTAATCAGAAAATATATGAGTATGAATTAGAAACCATGGAATACACCAAGGAGGAATTGGAAACCTTATTAAAGAGAAATTTTGTGCTGTATTGCAAAGAGTTAGAAGAAAGGAACAGTGTCATTCTGGAGAAAAACTTTGAAATTGTTCATGACAAAAAGGGCGTAAAGGCCACAGCAACACTAACTCTTCTTGAATCCGTAGGGGTCCAGCGGAAAATCGTTGATTTCTTGCAAACGACTATGGTAGAATAAAAGGGATTACGAGATAACAGAGAGGAATTATACATTTCATGAGCATTTTAGAAGAACATATTGAGATTCCCGCAGAGCATGAAAGCAATGTATTTGGTCAGTTCGATGCTTATGCGAAAAAAATAGAGCGCACACTTCACGTTACTCTGATTGCGAGAGACGGCGATGTGAAGATTCTCGGCGAAGCACTTCGCGTCAATCAGGCGAAACGTGTGCTTGAGCAATTAACTGCGTTATCCAAGCGCGGCAACAGCATTACTGAACAAAATGTGGACTATGCGATTTCACTTGTTTTTGAAGACAATGAAAAAGAGCTGGTTGAAATTGATAAAGACGTAATCTGTCATACACTTCAAGGTAAACCAATCAAACCGAAAACAGTAGGACAGAAGAAATATGTGGATGCCATAAGAAAGCAGATGATTACCTTCGGTCTTGGCCCTGCCGGAACCGGTAAGACTTATCTTGCGATGGCGATGGCGATTACTGCATTTAAGAATAACGAGGTTGGAAGAATCATTCTGACAAGACCGGCAATTGAAGCAGGTGAGAAACTAGGTTTCCTTCCTGGCGATTTGCAGAGTAAGATTGACCCGTATCTTCGCCCGCTTTATGATGCCCTGTATCAGATTATGGGTGCGGAAGCGTTCATTAAGAATTCAGAAAAAGGACTCATTGAAGTGGCACCTCTCGCATACATGAGAGGACGCACCTTGGATAATGCATTTATTATTTTAGACGAGGCGCAGAATACAACTCCGGCGCAAATGAAGATGTTCCTGACACGTATCGGTTTTGGCTCTAAGGTGGTTATCACAGGTGATGCCACACAGAAGGACCTTCCGTCAGGAATGATTTCGGGATTGGATGTGGCGACAAAGGTTGTGAAAAATATTGAAGATATTTCTGTTTGTAATCTGACCAGCAAGGATGTTGTAAGACATCCGCTTGTACAGAAGATTGTAAAAGCTTACGAAGAATACGAGCTAAAAAGTGAGCTAAAAAAAGCACGCACAAATGACAGGAGAAAGAAATCATGACACTGATTTTTGAAGAAGAAGGAGAATTAAAATTAGATTTGCCATGCGAAAAACTTGCTGGCAAAGTGATTGAGGCGGCACTGGATTACGAGGACTGCCCTTATGAGGTAGAAGTGAATCTTTTGCTTACCATGAACGATGAGATTCGGGAGATGAATCAAAACTTCCGTCAGATTGACAGAGCAACCGATGTGCTTTCTTTTCCGATGATTGATTATGAAGAAGCAGGAAACTTTGATTTTTTGGAGGATGTGATGGATGCGTTTCATCCGGAATCCGGTGAGCTGATGCTTGGCGATATCGTGATTTCAAAAGAAAAAGTAATATCCCAAGCAGAAGAGTATGGTCATTCCGTGGAGCGTGAATATGCATTTTTGATTGCACATAGTATGTTGCATTTGTTTGGCTACGACCATATGGAAGATGATGAACGCATCGTTATGGAGGCCAAACAGAAAGAGATATTGGAGCAATTACAGATTTTAAGATAGAGGTTAGATTATGAGCGGGGAACAAAAGAAAAACAACAGCAGTTTTCTCGTGCAGGGAGCAATATTGGCAGCTGCAGGAATCATTACAAGGCTGATTGGAATTGCATATCGTATACCGGTGAATAACATCCTTGGCGATGAAGGACAAGGGTTCTATGGCTGTGCCTATTCCATCTACAATATTGCGTTATTACTTACATCCTACAGTTTGCCGCTTGCTGTTTCAAAATTAGTTTCAGCAAGGATTGCAAAGGGTGAGCATAAGAATGCCATGCGCATTTTTAAATCAGCGCTTTTATTTGCACTTGTAGTCGGTACGATAGTCGGCGTCATTGTATTTGTCTTCTCGGATTTTATTGCAGGCAATATTATGTCGCTTCGTCTGAGTGCTTATGCACTTCGCGTGTTGGCTCCGGGGCTATTAATAGTTGCTGTGATGGGCGTTGTCCGGGGATTCTTTCAGGGGATGGGAACCATGGTACCGACGGCACTTTCCCAGATACTGGAACAGATTGTAAATGCGATTGTCAGCATCATTGGAGCAAGCTATCTTCTGCAAATGGGTAAGAAAGCGATAGAATCGAAGAACGAGCCATCGCTCCCGTTTGCGTATGGAGCTGCGGGTGGTACACTCGGAACCGTATCCGGTGCGCTTTTCGGACTCATTTTTTTACTTGTTTTATTGAAGTTGTTTTATCCGAAACTGCAAAAACGCATGCTTCGTGATACGATGCACAGAGAAGAATCTTACAGAGAGATTTATACGGTGTTATTACTTACGATTGCACCTGTTATTTTAAGCACGGCAATCTACAACATCAATGATACCATCGACCAAGGAATCTTCAGCAGCGTTGTGATTTCTCAAGGGTATACAGAAAAGAGAGCAGCTGAGCTTCTCGGCATGTTTACGGGTAAATACAACACATTGATTCATATTCCGCTTGCCGTGGCAAACTCGCTTGGAGCGTCATTAATTCCAAGCATTACGGGGGCAGTGGCAACTGGAGACCGCAAAGCAATCCACACCAAGATTCAGATGGTCATTCGTTTTGCCATGCTGATTGCAATTCCAAGCTGTATTGCATTTATGGCGATTCCGAATCAGATATTGTCCTTACTCTATGTGGGAAATGTTGATATTCCGGCGAAACTTCTTCGCATCGGTGCCATTACGGTTGTGTTCTATTGTTTGTCGACCGTGACAAATTCGATTTTACAGGGACTTAACCACATGTCAACACCGGTAAAGCATGGTGCAATTTCGCTTGGAGTACATTTGGGTGCAGTTTTGATTATGCTTGTTGGTTTCAAATGGAACATTTACTCGCTTGTTGTAGGCAATATTGTATTCTCGCTATGTATGTGCATTTTGAATGGAAGAGCACTTCGAAAATATGCAAAATATCGCCAGGAGGTTAAAAAGACATTCCTGCTTCCGTTCGGTGCCGCTGTAGTCATGGGCATTGTGCTTATGATCGTATATTTTGCTACCGCAATTGTTATTCCGAAGAAACTGGCAACGATTCTTGGTATTTTCATTGCAATCTGTGTTTACGCAGTCTGCCTACTTAGGTTTGGAGCATTGACTGCAGATGAGATTGTTGCACTGCCAAAGGGAAGAACACTTCTAAGACTTTTTCAAAGACTTCGTCTGATTCGAGTCGAAGCTGAATAATTTTTGGAAAATAAACCAATACTGTATAAAAAAGGAGTTGCCTTTATGAATAAAAAATACGGTATTGGTTTTTTGATTGCATTTATTGCATTGTTCGGATTGTTTTTCCTTGCTTATCGCATCAGTTATAACAGGGCGTTGGAGAGGCGGGAGAACGAGGAAAAACAAATGGTTCAAAATGAGGTAGAAATATGTTACTATATCAAAGAGGCGGACGGGTATGTAATTGTCTATGATTCCGACGAAAAGACGCCTTATGAATACACGTCCATTTTGGTGGAGGATCTTCCGGAGCATGTGCAAAAGCAATTAAAAAAGGGAATTAAATTCACTTCACTGACACAGGTTTATGGATTTTTAGAGAATTATTCCAGTTAAAATGTGTGGACGAACGCGCCGTTATGGTGTAAGATAAGATGAGATTTGAGGAAGGACGAAAGAAAATGACAGACGAAAAGATTCAGAGAATTAATGAATTATATAACAAAGCAAAAAAGGAAGGTTTGACTGAGGAAGAAAAAGAAGAGCAACAGGCACTTCGCAAGCAGTTCATTGCAGATTTCAGAAACAATCTTCGCGGTCAACTTGACAATATTTCCATCAAAGAAGCGGATGGAAGTATTACGAACTTAGGAGAAAAACATGGAATCAAAGAAGGACATTAGGAAATGTGTTCTTGAGAAACGTAATTGTATATCGAAACAAGAATGGGAGGAGAAGAGCCGTCTAATCTGCGAAAAGGTGGTGACTCATCCTTTCTTTTTGGCTTCCAATGTTGTCTATTGCTATGTAGATTACCGGAATGAAGTGCGTACTCGTGAGATTATTGAGACTGCATGGAAACAGAGCAAGAAAGTGGCTGTTCCAAAAGTAGAAGGGGAATACATGAACTTTTACTATATACAGTCATTTACAGATTTAGAGGAAGGCTACCGAGGTATATTAGAGCCTTGGAAGGAACACCTTGCAGATGTTGAAGAAAATGCTTTGGTTATTATGCCGGGAGCAGCTTTTGATACGAACGGCAATCGCGTTGGTTATGGAAAAGGATATTATGACAAATATCTGCATGCACATCCGAACTATAAAACGCTTGCCCTTGCATTTGAACTTCAGATGGTAGAGAAAATTCCGGCAGAGAAGTATGATATTTGCCCGGACATGATTATTACAGAGGAGAATATATATGAACGATAACTTACCAAATGACCCGATTCTGTTACTCAGTGTCGTCAATATGAAACTTCGAGATTTTTATAAGGATTTGGATACACTTTGTCAGGAAATGTCAGTTGACAAATCAAAATTAATTAATAAACTTGCAGATATTGACTATGAGTATGATGCTAAGACAAATCAGTTTGTTTAGAAAGGAACCTTTGAATGAAAGATTTAGAAAAATACATAGACAGTATGGATATTACAAAAGAAGCACCGATAACTGACCCGGAACGCCAATACTATTACATAAAAAAGGCAAGGGAATATGTAAAAGAGGCTTCCAAAGAGGCAGGCCGTCCGTTGACTTTCTGTGTAACGACTTTCGGCTGTCAGATGAATGCGCGTGATTCCGAAAAGTTAGTCGGTGTTTTAGAGCAGATTGGCTATCAGGAAGAGGCCGATGAAGACAAGGCAGACTTTGTCATCTACAATACCTGTACCGTCCGGGAAAACGCAAATATGCGCGTGTATGGACGTTTGGGACAGTTGAAGCATGCAAAGAAAATGAACCCACACATGATGATTGGTCTTTGCGGATGTATGATGCAGGAACCTCACGTTGTGGAAAAACTTAAAAAAAGTTATCGATTTGTGGATATCATCTTCGGAACACACAATATCTATAAATTTGCAGAGTTGATTGCTACACGCTATGAATCGCAGCGTATGGTGATTGATATTTGGAAAGACACGGATAAGATTGTCGAGGATCTTCCAAGTGAGCGTAAATTTTCATTTAAGTCCGGCGTAAATATTATGTTCGGCTGTAATAATTTCTGTAGCTATTGCATTGTTCCTTATGTGCGCGGACGCGAAAGAAGCCGTAATCCAAAGGATATTATCCGTGAGATTGAAACACTCGTAGCAGATGGTGTGGTAGAAGTTATGCTTCTTGGTCAAAATGTCAACTCGTATGGAAAGAATCTGGAAGAGCCGATGACGTTTGCCAAGCTTCTTACAGAGATTGAAAAGATAGATGGCTTAGAGCGTATTCGTTTTATGACCTCTCATCCGAAGGATTTGTCGGATGAACTTATCGAAGTGATGAAAAACTCCAAGAAGATATGTAAGCACCTTCACCTTCCGGTTCAGTCGGGAAGCACGGAGATTCTAAAGAGGATGAACCGTAGATATACGAAAGAACAGTATTTGGAATTGGTGGATAAGATTAAAACAGCCGTTCCAGACATATCTCTTACCACAGATATTATTGTCGGATTTCCGGGTGAAACAGAAGAGGACTTCTTAGAGACGATGGATGTCGTAAAAAAGGTTCGTTATGACAGTGCATTTACCTTCATCTACTCCAAGAGAACAGGAACGCCTGCTGCCATTATGGAAAATCAGATTCCGGAGGATGTTGTAAAAGATCGTTTTGACAGACTTCTCAAAGAGGTGCAGGATATTTCCGCTGAGGTGTGCAGTGTCCATGAGGGAACCGTGCAGTCTGTGCTTGTGGAATCCATGAATGACCACGATGATTCGCTTGTTACCGGACGCATGAGCAACAACCTGCTTGTGCATTTTAAAGGCGATGAGAGTTTGATTGGAAAAATAGTGAATGTAAAACTTTCAGAATGTAAAGGCTTCTATTATCTTGGCGAAATGCTGTAACTCAATAAATAAAATATCAAATAACGTCCAAACTATGTAGTAAATACATGGGGAGGACGTTTTTATGTTCTATAAAAGACTTTTGGAATATGGCTTTTTATGGGTGCTTGGCGGAACACTTTATTATGCTTTTGAACTGATTTTCCGCGGGTTTTCGCACTGGAGTATGTTTATACTGGGCGGTATCTGCATGGTATTCTTTGCGTGGCAGGGCAGAAGTGATCGATTTAGTAAACCACTGTGGATTCAAGTGCTTCGATGTACAATATTTGTCACTGCTTGTGAATTTATCACCGGTCTTATCGTGAACAAATGGCTGAAACTTGGTGTCTGGGATTACAGCGACCAACCGTTTCATATATTCGGACAAATCTGCCTCCCGTTTGCGATTATTTTCTCGGGACTATGTGCGGCAGGAATCCTTCTGGACGGATACCTCCTGCATTGGATTTTTAAGGAAGAAAAACCTGCGTTTAGAGTGTTGTAATGAGAAGAAAACATTTGAATTTTCCTTTGATTTAGGATATAATTTACTCTGTATGATTATGTAAAAACAAAGGAGAAATAACGTGGCAGAATTAACACCAATGATGCAACAATATATGGAGACAAAAGAGCAGTACAAGGACTGTATCTTATTTTATAGATTGGGTGACTTTTACGAGATGTTCTTTGATGATGCCATTACAGTTACCAGAGAACTTGACATCACGTTGACCGGTAAAAGTTGCGGTCTGGAAGAACGTGCACCGATGTGCGGAGTTCCATACCATTCTGTAGAAGGTTATCTGAATCGTTTGGTACAAAAGGGATATAAGGTTGCTATCTGTGAGCAGGTAGAGGACCCGAAACTTGCAAAAGGCATTGTAAAACGAGAAGTTGTCCGTATTGTAACACCGGGGACCAACCTCAATATGCAGGCACTGGATGAGAGTAAGAATAATTTCATTATGTGTATTGTTTACATAGGTGACCATTTCGGCATGTCTGTAGCGGATGTCACCACAGGTGATTATTTTGTGACGGAATTAGACAATGAACGAAAACTCATGGATGAGATTGCAAAGTTTGCTCCTTCAGAAATTATTTGTAACGAACCACTCTATGTGAGCGGTATCGATATCGATGACCTAAAAAATCGACTTGGAATTGCAATCTATGCATTAGATTCCTGGTATTTTGACGATGTAATGTGTGAGAAAGCGCTGAAAGATCATTTTAAGATTTCAACTTTGGAAGGGCTTGGTCTCTCGGAATTTAACTGTGGCATGATTGGTGCAGGAGCGTTGCTTCAATACCTCTATGAAACGCAGAAAAACTCCTTGGCACATTTATCGCACATCAGTTGTTACACAACAGGTAAATACATGCTTCTTGACAGTTCCTCAAGAAGAAACCTAGAACTTTGCGAGACATTGCGCGAGAAGCAAAAACGCGGTTCGCTTCTTTGGGTACTTGACAAGACAAAGACGGCTATGGGTGCCCGTATGCTTCGAAGCTTTGTGGAGCAACCGTTGATTGACAAAGACGAGATTATGAAAAGACTTGATGCAGTCAGTGAGTTAAAAGATAATGCAATATGTCGCGAGGAGATTCGCGAATATCTGACACCTGTTTATGACTTGGAGCGTTTAATCAGTAAGGTAACATATCAATCCGCAAACCCAAGAGATATGATTGCATTCAGAAGTTCGCTTGAGATGCTTCCGCACATCAAATGTATTCTGGGAGATTTGTCAGCGCCGCTTCTTACGGAGCTGCATGATAACCTGGATACATTGGAAGAACTGTGTTCTCTGATTCAGGTTTCCATTCAGGATGAGCCGCCTCTTGCAATGAAGGAGGGCGGTATCATCAAGGAAGGCTACAACGAGATGGTAGACCAGCTGCGCAATGCAAAGACAGAAGGTAAGACATGGCTTGCAGAGGTGGAAGCAGAAGAACGCGAAAAGACAGGCATTAAAAACTTACGTATTAAATACAATAAGGTGTTTGGATACTATCTGGAAGTGACGAATTCTTATAAGGATTTAGTTCCGGATTACTATATGAGAAAACAGACGTTAGCAAATGCAGAGCGTTATATTACGCCTCGACTGAAAGAATTAGAAGATATGATTCTTGGTGCTGAGGACAAGTTGTATGCTCTGGAATATGAACTTTACTGCGAAGTTCGCGAAAAGATTGCAGCGCAGCTTCTACGAATTCAAAAGACTGCCAAAGTAATTGCACAGATTGATGTTCTTGCTTCGCTTGCATTAGTTGCAGAACGCGGCAACTTTGTCAGACCGAACATCAATGAAAAAGGAATCATCGATATTAAAAACGGACGTCACCCGGTAGTAGAAAAGATGATTCCAAACGATATGTTCATTGCGAATGATACTTATCTCGATGATAAGAAAAATCGCGTGTCAATTATCACCGGACCAAACATGGCAGGTAAATCGACGTATATGCGTCAGACAGCACTCATTGTATTACTTGCTCAGGTTGGTTCGTTTGTGCCGGCTGAGAGTGCGAATATCGGCATTGTAGACCGCATTTTCACCCGTGTAGGAGCATCGGATGACCTTGCTTCCGGACAGAGTACTTTCATGGTGGAAATGACGGAGGTTGCGAACATTCTCCGCAATGCAACCAATAAGAGTCTTTTGATTTTGGATGAGATTGGTCGCGGAACCAGTACGTTTGACGGACTTAGTATTGCATGGGCTGTTGTGGAACACATCAGCAACAAACGTTTACTTGGCGCAAAGACCTTATTTGCAACGCATTATCATGAATTGACCGAGTTAGAGGGCAAAATAGAAGGGGTCAACAACTATTGTATCGCCGTAAAAGAGAAAGGCGACGACATTGTGTTCCTTCGTAAGATTGTAAAGGGCGGCGCTGACAAGAGTTACGGTATTCAGGTTGCGAAGCTTGCAGGAGTTCCGGAATCAGTCATCACAAGAGCAAAAGAAATCGTAAACGAACTTGTCGATGCAGACATCTCAACAAGAATTCGTGATATTTCCGTGCAGACTTCAGAGCCAGTCAAGAAGACAAAACGATACGACGAAGTAGATTTAGCACAAATGTCACTCTTTGACACTGTAAAGGATGATGATGTGTTAACGGAATTACAAGAAATTGATGTCAGCAATCTGACACCGATGGACGCACTGAATACCATCTACCGTCTGCAAAACAAACTAAAAAACAGATGGTAATATTTAAAGGAGTATTATGGCAAATATTCAAGTATTAGACCAGATAACAATTGATAAAATAGCTGCGGGAGAAGTCATTGAAAGACCGGCCTCGATTGTAAAAGAATTAGTAGAAAACGCGATTGATGCCGGAGCGACCGCTGTAACTGTGGAGATTAAAGATGGGGGTATATCCTTTATCCGCATTACAGACAATGGCTGTGGCATTCCAAGGGAGGAAGTTGCACTTGCATTTCTTCGTCACTCCACAAGCAAGATTCGTACCGTAGAGGATTTGACAACCGTTGCATCTCTCGGTTTCCGAGGTGAGGCTCTTTCCAGTATTGCAGCAATTGCGCAGGTAGAATTGATTACGAAGACAAAAGATGCGCTTCTTGGAACACGCTATGTGATTGAGGGAGGTGTGGAAAAGAAGATAGAAGATGCAGGAGCCAAGGATGGCTCTACCTTCTTGATTCACAATATCTTTTACAACACACCTGCCAGAAGAAAGTTCTTAAAGACTGCGATGACCGAGGCGAGCCATGTCAACGAACTGATGATTCGTTTGGCACTGTCACACCCGGAGGTTTCTTTTGAATTTATTACGAACAATCAATCGAAACTACATACTTCCGGAAACGGAAAACTCAAGGATGTGATTTATCAGCTCTTTGGACGCGAAATCGCCATGAATCTTTTGGAGATTGATGAGGCTTTTGCAGGCATTAAGATTACGGGGCACATCGGGAAACCGTTGATTTCCCGTGGCAATCGAAACTACGAGAATTACTATATCAATGGCCGTTATGTAAAGAGCAACATCATCGCAAAAGCCATTGAGGATGCTTATAAAGATTTCACCATGCAACACAAATATCCGTTTACAGTGTTACATTTTGTGATGGATGGGAATGATTTGGATGTAAACGTGCATCCAACGAAAATGGAACTGCGTTTTTCTAAGCAACAGGAGGTATACAACTTTGTTTATCAGGCTGTAAAAAACGCACTCAGCGAGCGTGAGTTAATTCCACGCGTGGAGGTTCCAGAAGTGCGAAAATCCGAAGTGCCGGTAAAACCTTACGTTCCAACACAACCTGTAAAACCGGCGGAAAAGAATCTGGATTACTTCATGAAAAAAATGCAGGAACGCGTGTCATCTTACCACAATCAAATGTCACAGGCGGAAGTAAAGGATGCACATGAGGTTCACCGTGAGAAAGAGCAGGCTGACCGCATTCGCGAGGCTGTGAATTATAACAAACCAAATTCAATAAAACCATCCGAAACACCAAATGTTGAAACAAAAACTCCGGTTGCACCTACAGAAGAAAAACAATTAGATTTGTTTGAACAAAAGCTTCTCACAAAAGAAGCCATTGTTGAACACAAGATTATCGGACAAGTATTCGATACCTATTGGCTCGTAGAATTTAACGAGCAGTTGTATATTATCGACCAGCACGCTGCACATGAGCGTGTATTGTATGAGAAGACTTTGCATGGAATGAAAGAGCGAGACTATACATCACAGTATTTAAGCCCACCGATTATTCTGAATCTGTCGATGCAGGAAGAAGAAATTCTAAAAGAACATATGGATACTTTTGCCGGCATTGGATTCGAAATAGAACCTTTTGGTGAAGCATCTTATGCGGTGCGTGCAATACCGGATAATCTGTTTGGAATCGCAAAAAAAGAATTACTCATTGAGATGCTCGACAGCCTTGTGGAGGGTATTCATTCATCCATAGCACCGGATATGATTGCAGAAAAAGTGGCATCCATGTCTTGTAAAGCGGCAGTAAAGGGAAATTCCAGATTGTCTGCTGCCGAAGTAGAAGTCTTGATAGGAGAGCTTCTGAAACTGGATAATCCATATCATTGCCCACACGGCAGACCGACAATTATTGCTATGACAAAACGCGAATTGGAGAAAAAATTCAAACGAATTGTTTAGGAGAATTATGAAACGACCACTTATTATTTTGACAGGACCAACAGCAGTTGGAAAAACAAAGGCATCCATCGGACTTGCAAAAGCCTTGAACGGCGAGATTATTTCTGCAGATTCGATGCAGGTGTATAAATACATGGACATTGGTTCTGCCAAGATTCGTCCGAAGGAAATGCAAGGCGTGAAGCATTATCTAATTGATGAATTGGAGCCGGACGAGGAATTTCATGTGGTAAGATTTCAGCAGATGGCAAAAGAAGCCATTGAAGCAATCTATGCGAAAGGCAAGATTCCGATTGTTGTCGGAGGAACGGGATTCTACATCCAGGCACTTCTTTACGATATTGACTTTACAGAAAGCAATGAAGACAGTGCTTACCGTCAGGAATTGGAACAACTGGCAAGCGAAAAAGGCGCAGAACATTTGCATGATATGCTTCGCAAGGTGGACCCTGTATCTGCGGATGCGATTCACGCAAACAACATAAAACGTGTTATTCGTGCGTTGGAATTCTATCAGCAGACAGGGGAAAAGATGTCTGAGCATAACGAGCAGGAACGCGCAAAGGAATCGCCTTATGATTTCTGTTATTTTGTATTAAATGATGACAGAGAGAAACTTTATGAGCGAATCAATCTTCGCATTGACCAGATGCTGGAAGAAGGATTAGTAGAAGAAGTGCAGTCCTTGAAAGACAAGGGCTATACAAGAGATATGGTCTCCATGCAGGGGCTTGGCTATAAAGAAATCTTGGATTCTCTGAATGGCGAGTGTACGCTTGAGGAAGCAGTCTATATTCTAAAACGTGACACCAGACATTTTGCAAAACGTCAGCTCACCTGGTTCCGCAGAGAGCGAGATGTGATATGGATAGACAAACCATTTTACAACTATGACGAAAATAAAATATTAGAAGCAATGCTAGAAAGCATTCGAGAAAGGACAGATATTTCATGTTAGACACAACATCTATGTACAACAATCTTGGAATTTCAAAAGAAGTTTATGAGTATGGCAAGAAAATAGAACAGACATTATGGGAGCGTTTCACTGAGATTGATTGCGTAGCAGAGTACAATCAATTAAAAGTGCTTCATGCGATGCAGGAATGTCGTGTAAACGAAGGCTGTTTCCACTATGCGAGCGGGTATGGATACAATGACAGAGGAAGAGATGTATTAGAGGAAGTCTATGCAAAAGCCTTCCATACGGAAGCGGCACTTGTAAGACCGCAGATCACCTGCGGTACACATGCTTTGGCATTGGCACTCAGTGCAAACTTAAGACCGGGAGATGAACTTTTATCACCTGCCGGAAAGCCTTATGACACGTTAGAAGAAGTGATTGGAATCCGCAAGTCAAAAGGTTCTCTTGCAGAGTATGGTATCACATACAGACAGGTGGACCTGTTAGAAGACGGAACTTTTGACTATGAAAATATTAGAAAAGCAATCAATGAGAAAACAAAACTCGTGACCATTCAGCGTTCCAAAGGATATCAGACGCGTCCAAGTTTTTCTGTGAAGCAGATTGGCGAACTCATTGCTTTTGTAAAAGAGATTAAGCCGGAAGTCATTGTCATGGTAGACAACTGCTATGGCGAATTTGTAGAGACGATTGAACCGAGTGATGTTGGTGCAGACATGATTGTAGGTTCCTTGATTAAGAATCCGGGAGGTGGATTGGCGCCGATTGGAGGCTATATCGCCGGAACAGAGGAGTGTATAGAAAACTGTGCTTATCGCTTAACATCACCGGGACTGGGAAAAGAAGTAGGTGCTTCTCTTGGCGTTATGCAGTCATTTTTTCAAGGCTTCTTCCTTGCACCTACAGTCGTTGCAGGTGCGCTGAAAGGCGCAATATTTGCAGCAAATATTTATGAAAGATTAGGCTTCCCGGTGATTCCGAATGGAACAGAGAGTCGTCATGATATCATTCAGGCAGTGACTCTTGGCTCGCCGGAAGGAGTCATTGCATTCTGTAAAGGCATTCAGGCTGCTGCACCGGTTGACAGTTATGTGTCACCGGAGCCTTGGGCAATGCCGGGATATGACAGCGATGTTATCATGGCTGCAGGTGCATTTGTACAGGGTTCATCCATTGAACTGAGTGCGGACGGTCCGATTAAGCCACCTTATGCAGTATATTTCCAAGGAGGACTTACTTGGGCTCACGCAAAACTCGGAATCCTGCGTTCTTTAGAAGAAATGGTGCGCAGAGGTCTTGTGATTTTACCGGAATAAAAAGAGGAAATTGTATGAAAAGAAGAGATGTAATTATCGTTGGCGGAGGTGCTTCCGGTCTTCTGGCTGCAATATCAGCAGCAAGAGAAGGTGCAAATGTTACCATCATCGAACAAAAAGACCAATTGGGCAAAAAAATTTTGTCCACCGGAAACGGAAAATGTAATTTGACAAATGAATATATGGATACAAGCTGTTTCCGCGGTGATGATACATCTATTGTTGAGGAAGTATTTAATCGATTCGGTTACACGGAAACCATTGCGTTTTTTGAAGAGTTGGGAGTTATCCTGAAAAATCGTCAAGGATATATTTATCCAATCTCTGATCAGGCAGCAACTGTCTTAGCAGTGCTTTGCATGGAAATTAAACGCTTGCAGGTTGAAGTGTTATTAAATCAAACGGTACAAAAGATTGTTCGAGATAAAGAAAAATTCACCGTTCACACAACCGAAACGGTTCTTAAGGGTGATGCAGTGATTCTTGCAACAGGTGGAAAAGCGGCCTCTGTACTTGGGTCTGATGGCAGTGGTTACACACTTGCAAAAGCATTTGGGCATCATTTGTCACCGGTTGTTCCTGCGCTTGTGCAATTGAAAGGAAAAGGTAACTTTTATAAGCAGATTAGCGGCGTACGTACGCAGGCGAAGGTCAGCTTATATGTGAATGATGAATATGTTGCAGAAGATACCGGCGAATTGCAACTGACCAACTATGGAATTTCCGGCATACCGGTATTTCAGATAAGTCGTTTTGCTACAAAAGCTCTTTATGAAAACGAATCAGTCAGAGCAGAAGTAGATTTCATACCGTCAATGTCGGATGATGCATTCCGGACATTTTTACAAGTACGATTAGAGAATCATGGACACAAGCAGGCAGAAGATTTTCTTGTGGGTGTGTTCCATAAGAAATTAATTGGTCTACTTTTAAAGGCTTCTGCGATTGATACTAACAATGTGATGAAACAGGTTTCGCAGGAGAAATTAGATAAACTCGCATCTGTATGCAAACATTTCAAAATAGATATACAAGGTGCCAATGATTTTGAACAGGCACAGGTGTGTGCCGGAGGGGTTTACACAACTGAAATCAATCCACATACGATGGAATCCGTCTATACAGACGCCCTATATCTGACAGGCGAACTTTTGGATATTGACGGAATCTGTGGAGGCTATAATCTACAGTGGGCATGGTCTACCGGATACATTGCAGGCAAATATGCAGCGAAAGGAAATTAACATGATTCGAATCGGTCAACTAAAACTACAACCGAATCACAGCGAAAAAGAACTGCTTCAAAAAATTGCGAAGACACTTCACGTTTCCGAAAATGAGATTGTGAATTATCAGATAAAGAAACAGTCTATTGATGCGCGAAAAAAGCCTGATTTGAAATATGTTTATACCGTAGATGTGACGGTACGAAACGAAGCACAGGTGATAAAAAAGCAAAAAGGGAATACCGTCTCTATTGTTAAGGAGACGCCGTATGTCTTCCAAACATTGGGACAAAACAGCATGAAACACCGGCCAATCATCATCGGAAGCGGTCCTGCGGGAATGTTTTGTGCCTACCTCCTTGCACAGCATGGCTATCGTCCAATTTTATTCGAACGAGGTGCATCTGTGGAAGAACGAACAAGAGATGTTGAGGAGTTCTGGCAGGGTGGTGAATTAAACTCAAATTCCAACGTCCAGTTTGGCGAAGGCGGAGCAGGTACGTTTTCAGATGGGAAATTAAACACTTTAGTAAAAGATCCGGTTGGACGAAATAGAAAAGTCTTGGGAATTTTTGTGGAAAACGGGGCTCCTGAGGAAATCCTGTATATCAACAAGCCACATATTGGGACAGATATTTTAGTAAATGTTGTTCGCAATATGCGAAAGAAAATCATCGCATGGGGCGGAGAGGTACATTTCCACAGCCAATTAATTGACTTAGATGTGTTGAATGGTGAACTGCAAACAATCACCATTACGTCAAACAATCAGGCAACATTGTATCCTGCCGAAACACTGGTTTTGGCAATTGGCCACAGTGCAAGAGATACTTTTTCGATGCTGTATGAAAAGAAATTACCGTTAAAAGCAAAATCATTTGCAGTAGGTGTTCGCGTAGAACACAACCAGCAGACCATCAATGATTCACAGTACGGCAAGGACAATCCATATCATTTGCCGACAGCTGCATACAAAGTAACTGCTAATCTGGAAAATGGAAGAGGCGTCTATTCCTTCTGCATGTGTCCCGGCGGCTTTGTAGTGAATGCCTCATCTGAGGAAGGACATCTTGCAGTCAATGGAATGAGTTACCATGCGCGCGACGGAGAAAATGCGAACAGTGCCATTATCGTCACGGTTACACCCGAAGATTTTGGTAGTGAACATCCGCTTGCCGGAGTACATTTCCAACGCGAATTAGAAAGACGGGCATACCGAATTGGACAGGGTGCTGTTCCGGTACAATGCTTTGGCGACTTCTGTAAAAATGAGACGACAAAAGAACTGGGAACTATCACACCACAAATCAAAGGAGCGTATGTTTTAGCAAATGTACGTGAAATATTCCCTGACAATCTCGCTGAATCACTGGAACTTGGCATAAAATCGTTCGACAGGCAGATTCAAGGTTTTGCAAATGCTGACACGATTCTTTCCGGTGTGGAAAGTCGTACATCTTCACCGGTTCGTATTGAAAGAAATGATATGTTTCAGATTGAAAACACAGGGATATATCCTTGCGGAGAGGGTGCGGGCTATGCGGGTGGAATTACTTCAGCGGCAATGGATGGTATAAAAACAGCCGAAATGATTGCACAAAAATTTGCACCATTTGACAGATAATTACAAATCATCTTCAGAAAAAATTAATATGCTGACTCTATACACATATTTCAAATTATGATAAAATAAATAGAGTTTGGGGAAAAGAATTAGGAGGAGTACATATGAAAAGAGCAGGTTCAAAAAGTCCATGGGTTTTATTGGTTTTAATGCTTGCAGGTATTGTGTTGGGCGGTTTTATCGGAACACTCACACAGGATTCTGCTGCGCTTAGCTGGTTGAACTATGGCCAGTCCTTCGGACTTGACAGCCCGATTGTTCTGAATCTCGGTATCATGATTATTACATTCGGATTATCGATTAAGATTACAATTGCGAGTATTTTAGGTTTGATACTTGCAGCAATTATTTACCGCTTTATTTAAGCATGACAGCAGGAGAGTCTAGGTACAACTAGATGATACAAGCAAAATACAAAGATGAACTTCCCTACGAGAAATGTCTGGAGCAAGGTGCCGATTCCTTGACAAACACAGAACTTTTAGCAGTTCTTTTGCGTACAGGCACGAAGGGAAACAATGTACTGGAATTGGCAGAATATATTTTGAGTCCTTCCTGCGGTGACAGTGGCATCTTAAATATCCACAACTGCACCCTGGAAAAATTGAAATCCATTCGGGGAATCGGAAATGTGAAGGCAGTTCAGATTCTCTGTCTTTCCGAATTGGCGAAGCGACTTGCAAAAGCGACAGCCAAAGAGGGACTTATCTTGTCTCTTCCATCTACAATTGCCGATTATTATATGGAAGAGATGCGACATCAGAAGCAGGAACATATGAAGCTTCTGATGCTGAATTCGAAATCAAAGTTACTCGGAGAAAAAGATATTTCCAAAGGGACGGTAAATGCGTCTCTGGTTTCTCCGCGTGAATTGTTTATAGCAGCATTGGAAAAACAGGCTGTGGCCATTATACTCATACACAATCATCCAAGCGGAGATACCACTCCAAGTGAAAATGACATTTTGCTTACAAAGAGAGTGCAGGAGGCCGGTAGGCTGATTGGAATTGAATTGTTAGACCACATTATTATTGGAAATAATTGTTATATAAGTTTTGCGGAGGCAAAGTTGTTATGACAATTGAAAGGATAAAAGATGTTTGGTAACGTTTACGGACTGGATCTCGGTACTTATGAGATTAAAGTTTATGATAAAAAACAAGATACGCTCTGGAAAGAGAAAAACGCTGTTGCAATCGCAAACGAAAAGACCATCTTTTCAGTAGGAGATGATGCGTATGCGATGTTCGAAAAATCACCTCTCAATATTGAGGTTGTTTTTCCGATGAAAGAGGGCGTTATTTCTCATTTTTATAACATGCAGTATCTACTAGAGAATTTAATTAAAAAAGAGCGCCATTTTGTGCGAGGTTCCAAGTATGTTCTGGCTGTTCCGACGGACGTAACGGAAGTAGAGAAGCGCGCATTCTATGATTTGGTTGTGCATTCTTCTGCAAAAGCGAAGGAAGTTCGCATTGTGGAGCGAGGAATTGCAGATGCAATTGGACTTGGATTGGATGTGCAGCAGTCACCGGGCCTTTTCGTTGTAAATCTCGGTGCGGAGACGACAGAACTTTCTATATTGGCTTATGGTGGTGTTGTTCTAAACAAAATGCTCAAATTCGGAAGTGTTTCTTTAGACCATGCAGTCATTAACTCCGTCCGATATAACCAAGAATTTTTAATAGGGCATCTGACAGCTGAATTGCTTAGGATGACATTCGGAATCCAGTCAAAACAAGAATCCGATTCTCTTTCCGTGTCAGGTCGCAATCTACTCACAAGAATACCGGAACAGAAGAGTATCCCTATGAGTTTGGTGCACGCTGCAATGAAGGATTTGATGAAACACTGTGCACATGAAATACATGCCCTTTTAGAGCGAACACCTCCTGAGGTACAACGTAATATAAAAAAAGACGGCATATTCCTGACCGGTGGTTTGGCAAACTTAAAGGGAATCGATACTTTTATAGAGAACTCTCTTGGAATCAAAGTTCATGTTGCTGCTGAGCCGGAGTTCTGTGCCGCAAACGGTTTGAAAAAGATTATCGGTTCCAAGGAACTGATGAAGATTACATACTCAATGTTAGATGAAAATTATAGGTGGATGAGATAATATGCGTAAGAAAAATCAATCATCGTTTTCAAGTAAATATTGGCTTTTGATTCTTTCCATCATCTGTATATTATTGATGGGGCTGTCGTTGATTACAGATAAAGTAAACGGTCCGCTTCGAGCAGTAGCTAATTACACAATTGTTCCGATGCAAAACGGTATTAATACAGTCGGCGTATGGATGAGTGACCTCACAAAGAATCTGGATACATTAAAGGAATTACAGGATGAAAACGATGCGCTTAAAGCAGAAATTAATGAATTGACAATGAAAATCAATCTGTTACAGCAGGATAAAGAAGAACTTGCTCGTCTGCGCGAATTGTATAAACTTGATGAATATTATTCTGATTATAAAACGATAGGGGCACGTGTTACCTCTAACGATTCCGGCAACTGGTTCCGTTCTTTTGTCATTGACAAGGGGAAGAACGACGGAATCAAGGTTGATATGAATGTGTTGGCAGAAGGCGGCCTCGTCGGTATTATAACGGAAGTCGGTCCGAACTGGTCCAGAGTGCGTTCTATTATAGACGATGCAAGTAATGTGAGTGCACTTGTGCTTGCTACATCAGATACTTGTATTGTCAATGGTGATTTAACTTTAATGCAGGAAGGCAAAATTCGCTTTGAACAATTGCCAAACAACGATACAGAGATTAAATCCGGAGAGCCAATTGTAACTTCCCATATCAGTAATAAATATTTACAGGGAATTTTAATTGGATATATGAATGAGATACATGTAGATGCGAATAATCTTACCCGTTCAGGATATATCATTCCTGCAGTAGATTTTCAACATCTTCAGGAGGTTCTCATTATCACTTCAACGAAGGCTGATTTATTGGAGGAATAATTTTGAAACGAAAGATAGTTACCTTTGCGATAATATTGGTATGTTTCTTGCTGGAATGTACCGTGTTTCAAGGGCTTGCACTGGGCAGTGTAACCCCGAACCTTCTGATTGTCGTAACGTCATCTTTTGGCTTTATGCGAGGCAAAAAAGAAGGTATGGTGGTCGGTTTTATCTCCGGCCTGTTAGTAGATATCATGTTCAGTGATTTGATTGGCTTTTATGCACTGATTTATATGGTGCTTGGCTATGCGAACGGATTCTTTCGAAAAATATTCTATGATGATGACATCAAATTGCCACTTATTTTGATTTCAGCAAGCGATTTCATATATGGAAATATTGTATGTATTTTTATGTTTGTGATGAGAAGTAAGTTTCATTATTTTTACTATCTTAAGAGTGTCATTATCCCGGAATTAATATATACCATTCTTGTGACCATTATTTTATATCAGGTGATTCTGTTTATTAACAAGAAACTGGAAGCAGAAGAAAAAAGGAGTGCAAGTAAATTTGTTTAATAATATAAAAGAATTTTTTGCAAGTATTTTTAAATCAAGACTTGTTGTGCTGATAGCATTTTTCAGTCTGTTATCACTGGTTGTTTTACACAAACTCTTCGTTCTTCAGATTGTCAACGGAGAGGATTATCTCGAAAACTATACACTTTCTATCAGTAAGAAAGTGATTACAACCGGAACGCGAGGCAATATCTATGACCGCAACGGCGAGATTCTCGCAACAAACCGACTTGCTTATTCGGTACAGATAGAAGATAACGGCTCTTATAATGATACAAAGCAAAAAAATATGCTTATAAACGAAACCATTGATACGGTCATTGATTTGATAGAAGCAAATGGCGATAAAATCAACAATGATTTCGGTATTATTTTTGAAAAAAACGAATATCAGTTTCAATATGCCGAGGGAAACAAGCGATTGCGTTTTCTGGCAGATATTTATGGATTTAAAACAATAGATCAATTAAAAGAAAAGAAGCTTGATATGTCCTCAACACAGGATGTCATGGATTATCTGTGTTCAGACAAACGCTTTGGTGTGGACACTGAAAAATATAGTTCGGAGCGTGCTTTGCAGATTGTAACTGTACGTTATCATATGAAGCTAAATAGTTTTCAAAGATACATTGCGACAACCATTGCTTCAGATGTAAGTGCCGCAACGGTTGCTGCAATTAAAGAAAACATGAGTGAGTTGCAGGGAGTCAGCATTGGCGAAGAATCCTTGCGCGTATATCCTGACAGTGAATATTTTGCAGCCATTCTCGGATACACGGGAAAAATTTCTCAAGATGAATATGATGCAATGTCGGACAAGCAAAAAGAAAAATATGCACTTACTGACATTGTCGGAAAATCCGGCATTGAACAGGTGATGGATGAGTACTTACAGGGAACAAAAGGTGAAAAAATCGTATATGTGAATGATGTTGGTAAAATCTTAGATTTCAAAATAATCTCAGAGCCGGAAGCAGGCAATGATGTATATTTGACTTTGGATAAGAACTTACAGATTACAGCATACAAATTAATCGAAGAAAAATTATCCGGTATTATATTGCGAAAATTAAATCACATTTTAGATTATACCCGCAATCCAAACGGAGAGACCTCCGATGTGATTATACCGATCGGAGATGTCTATTATGCGTTTATCGGCAATCAGATTCTGGATACAGACCATTTTGCGGAAGAGGATGCTACCTCGACAGAAAAAATAGTATATTCTCGTTTTGCCGCAAGACAGGAGAGTGCTATTTCAAAAATTATATCTTATATGCAGTCGCCGACCTCGCCTGCCTATAAGAGCCTGCCAAAGGAACAACAGGCATATATGAATTATATTGCAACACAGCTTTTGATTAACAAAGAGATTCTTGTGAAAGCGAACATTGATACAAGCGATGCAATTTATAAGGCATGGAAGAATGAAACTATTAATCTTTATGAATATCTGAATCATGCCATAGCACAGAATTGGATTGACTCGTCTGTCATCCAAAAATATATTAAAACGGACAGTAAGTACTCTGATTCCAATGAATTATATCAAGGTATCATTGCTTATATTTCAGATTACCTAAAGACAGATTTTGAATTTGAAAAGCTTGTATACCGTTACATGATTAAAGACGGTACAATCTCAGGTAATATGATTTGTATTTTATTATATGACCAGGGTGTTTTGGAATATGACCAAAAAATGTACAATCAGCTTTTAAGCGGATATAGCGCTTATGCTTTTATGTATTCCAAGATTGAGTCTTTGGAAATTAAACCGGGACAGCTTGGGGTAGAGCCTTCTACCGGTTCGATGGTTATGACTGAAACTTCGTCAGGAAGAACATTAGTCTGTGCCTCTTATCCCGGATATGATAATAACCGACTTGCAAACACAATGGATGTTGCATACTACAATCAAGTATACGCCAATTCATCCCTGCCATTTTATAATAAGGCAACGCAGGAGTTAACTGCACCGGGTTCGACCTTCAAACCGTTAAGTGCCATTACAGGTTTGACAGAAGGTGTCATTAACGGTGGTTCCGTCATTGGTTGCTACGGGCCATACAAAAATGTAACGCCAAATCCCAAGTGTTGGGTTTACCCCGGCGGGCATGGTAGTTTGAACGTCATTGGCGGAATCGCAAATTCCTGCAACAACTTTTTCTATGAAGTTGGATTTAGACTTGGTTTGTCATCGAATGGAAATTATAATTCCAACATAGGTACAGATAAGATTAGAAAATACGCAGAGATGTTCGGACTTGATAAGACTTCCGGACTGGAAATCGCAGAGAGAACTCCAAATGTCAGTGATGAGGACGCTGTGCGTTCTGCAATTGGACAAGGTACTCACGTGTACTCTACAAGCCAGATTGTAAGATATATCACAGGTGTTGCCAATAAAGGAACTGTATATGATTTGACTCTGTTATACAAGGTTACGAATAAAGATGGTGATTTGATTGTGGAATACGAACCAAAGGTTTACAATCAGGTGACAGATGTCAGTGAATCAACCTTCAATCTGGTTCATGACGGAATGGAAGCCATGGTAGCAAAAGATGCTCGCTTCCAGGTTCTTAGAAATGCAGGTATTTCACTTGCAGGAAAGACCGGAACGGCACAGCAGAGTAAAACTCATGCGGATCATGTTCTTTTCGTCGGTTTTGCTCCGAGCGAGCAGCCGGAGATTGCAGTTGCGACTCGAATTGCAAACGGTTATAGTTCCGGATATACCGCGGAACTCGGAAGAGACATTGTTCGTAAATACTTTGGAATTGCTACGGATGAAGAACTGCTGAAAGGCGGAGCAGGAGTACTTGGAACCGAAACACATGGAGATTAAGGCACAAAAGATACGCCAAAATACCCACGAGAACAATCAAAATATAAAGGAGGATTATAACATGGGTGAAGTGATCGTAATCACATCAGGTAAAGGTGGCGTAGGCAAGACCACAACAACTGCCAATATTGGAGTTGGACTTGCAAAATTAAATAAAAAAGTAGTAGTAATTGATACCGATTTAGGGCTTCGCAATCTTGACGTAGTCATGGGACTGGAAAATCGTATTGTTTACAATCTGGTAGACGTAATTGTAGGAAATTGTCGCATAAAACAGGCTCTTATCAAAGACAAACGCTACGAGAATCTATATTTATTGCCATCTGCACAGACAAAAGATAAATCTGCCATTTCTCCGGAACAGGTCAGAAAATTAACAGAGGAACTTGCAGAGGAATTTGACTATATATTATTAGATTGTCCTGCCGGAATAGAACAGGGCTTCCAAAACGCCATTGCAGGAGCACAGCGCGCAATTGTTGTCACGACACCTGAGGTCTCTGCAATTCGCGATGCAGACCGCATCATAGGTCTGTTGGAAAAACATAACATAAAAAAAGTAGAGCTTGTTATTAACCGTATTCGCATGGCGATGGTTAAACGCGGCGATATGATGTCCGTAGAAGATGTGACAGAAATTCTTGCAGTGAATCTTTTGGGAGCTGTCCCGGATGATGAACAGATTGTCGTTGCAACGAACCAGGGAGAACCGGTTATCGGCACAGACTCTCTTTCAGGCAAAGCATTCCTTAATATCTGCAAACGAATTACGGGAGAAGATGTGCCTTTCTTGAACCTCGATGTACATAACGGATTTTTCAGCAAACTGTTTAAGCGTAATTAAAAGAGGGTAAGGGAGGTATAAGCATGAACGTATTTGAAACAAAAAGAAGAAACGATTCCGTTTCTGTTGCAAAAGATAGACTAAAGACGCTGCTTGTTTCAGACCGCGTAAACTGTACACCCGATACATTTGAAAAAATACAAACGGAATTATTTAAGACAATATCAAAATATGTCGAGGTAATACCGGAGGAATTTGACGTCAAAATGACGCGTTCCTATATTTACATAAAACTTATGGGAGAAGATTCGTGAAATTCTTAAAGAAATATGAATTAAAAAACTTTAATTTTACACTTGTTATCGCAGTCCTCTTACTGTCTGTAATAGGAATATTAGCAGTAGGAAGCGCGTTGCCATCCGCCCAAACCAAGCAGATTCTCGGCGTTGTTTTGGGTGTTATTGCGATGCTCATTATCTCTGTGATTGACTTTGAGTGGGTTCTTAATTTTTATTGGGTCATCTACATCGTTAACATTCTTCTTTTGCTCTGTGTGAAATTTTTCGGAGTAAATTATAATGGTGCGCAGCGCTGGATTGACCTCAAATTCACAACTTTTCAACCTTCAGATTTAACAAAAATCTGTCTGATTCTGTTTTTTGCAAAATTCTTTATGAATCATGAAAACAGAGTCAATGAACCACGAACAATTATCAAGAGTATTCTCTTGGTTGCACCATCCCTGTATTTGATTGTCACACAGCCGAACCTTTCCAATACGCTTTGTATTGCAGCTGTATTCTGTGTACTGATGTTTTTGGCAGGTTTAAATTATAAATTCATTCTGACAGTACTTGCGGTTGCTGTTCCTTCGTTGATTATCTTTTTGACGGTGGCTGTTATGCCTAATCAACCATTTTTAAAACCTTATCAGCAGGAACGTATTCTTGCATGGCTATACCCGGAAGAGTACGCCACCGATACCGGATATCAACAATTGAACTCTATTATGGCTATAGGTTCCGGACAATTACAGGGAAAAGGATTAAATAATAATACAACTACATCCGTAAAAAACGGAAACTTCTTATTAGAAGCTGAGACCGACTTTATCTTTGCAATCATTGGTGAAGAATTGGGATTTGTCGGATGTTGTATTATTGTATTTTTGTTATTGTTAATTATCATTCAATGTATTATAATTGGTATAAGGTCCCAAAATCTGGCAGGCCAGATTATTTGTGGAGGAATGGCGGCATTAATTGGTTTCCAAAGTTTTATCAATATGGGAGTGGCAACAGGAATTTTGCCGAATACCGGATTATCATTGCCGTTTGTCAGTTCCGGTTTGACATCTATCGTATGTTTTTATATGGGAATTGGCTTTGTACTCAATGTAAGCTTACAGCCGAAAAAATACTAAAAGGAGTATCATGGAATGAATATTGGTTTGATTGCACACGACTCAAAAAAAACACTTATGCAGAACTTTTGTATCGCGTACAAGGGTATTTTGTCTAAGCATAATTTATATGCAACAGGAACAACAGGAAGATTGATTGAAGAAGTAACCAATTTATCCATTCATAAATATTTAGCAGGACCACTTGGCGGAACAGAACAACTTGGAAGTCAGATTGCGCAGAACGATATTGATGCACTTATTTTCTTGCGTGACCCGATGGAACCAAAACCACATGAACCAAATGTGAATGATGTTGTTCGTCTTTGCGATGTTTATAATATTCCAATTGCAACCAATTTGGCGACTGCAGAATTGATTGTTCTTGCACTTGACAGAGGAGATTTGGATTGGCGTGAAATGTATAGATAAAAAGCGTAGAAGACGCAGAAACAGGAAAAAAGAACTTCGAATTCGTCTGGTTGGCGCAGCTATATTTACGCTATTGTTAATTGCCGGCATTGTTTTTGCCACTGCATCACGCAATCGTGTAAAGAACTATGAAACGATGACGTATCACAATTCCGTACATCAGGCCGAATTGTTTGCAAATGATTTTTGCGTTGCAAACGAAGATATAGATTTTGAAGCATTTTATAGAAATGACAAATTTCATGGAGCGTTGCTATTTGATATAGAGAATCAAAAAGTGTTATATTCAGAACGTGCTAATGAGCAATTATATCCTGCAAGTACAACAAAGATTATGACTGCTTATTTAGCGTTAAAATATGGGGATATGAATGATTTTGTCACAGTCAGTAAAAATGCTGTGAATGTTCCTTCAGACTCCTCAACAGCTCACCTTCAAAAGGGAGACGTATTGACTCTCAAGGACTTGTTGTATGGACTTATGCTTCCTTCCGGGAATGACAGTGCAGTTGCAATCGCTGAACATATTTCGGGCAGTACAGAAGCATTTGTGGAACTCATGAATGAAGAAGCACTTGCCTTAGGTGCTACCAATACACATTTTGTGAATCCTCATGGTTATCAAGACAAAGAACATTATACAACTGCTTATGATTTATATTTGATTTTTAAAGAATGTATTAAGGATAAATTGTTTTTGCAGATGATTGCTGACACAAGTTATGACGCTGTAATCACTCAGTCAAACGGAGCAACCAGAACTGTAACGTGGCCTCAGTCGAATCAATTTATCAGCGGAGGAAGAGAAGTGCCGAAGGGGATTACTCTCATTGGTGGTAAGACAGGTAATACGTTTGATGCCGGTTCCTGCATTTTATTATATGGTCATGATTCTGAACAAAAACCGTTTATTGCCATCATGATGGGAGCCACATCCAGAAGAAACCTGTATGACAATATGACATCTTTATTAAGAGCAATAAAATAGAAAAGGGTTCTTTAAAGAGAACCCTTTTTCATATATCTATGAATCTCTTCGGTCGTTGATGCGTCCGTAAAATGTAATCAAATACAAACCGCATAATCCTACGAGAATATAGACAATTCTGGAAAGTAAAGTCATGTTTCCGAACAGAAAAGCCACGAGGTCAAAACGGAAGACACCAATTAATAACCAGTTAAGTGCACCAATAATGACGAGTGTAAGGCTAATGTTATCAAACATTTTCATATATGTTTCCTCCTTGTTTCTGGTATCTACAAGGATAGTATTG
>JAZQSP010000041.1:0-1658 GCA_045630205.1 Faecalimonas sp.
ACCCAAAAGGAGGGGCTTTGTAATGTTTGATTTTAACAAACCAAATATTGAAATTACTAATATTTCAGAAGATAAAACATATGGTAGATTTGTTGTAGAGCCTTTGGAAAGAGGGTACGGTACAACACTTGGTAACTCACTTAGAAGAATTATGCTTTCTTCATTACCGGGTGCAGCTGTAAGCCATGTAAAAATCGATGGAGTTTTACATGAGTTCAGTTCAATTCCAGGTGTAAAAGAAGATGTTACTGAGATCGTTATGAATTTGAAATCATTAGCTATCAAGAATTCATCAGATTCTGATGAACCAAAGACTGCTTGCATCGAATTCGAAGGTGAAGGTGTTGTAACAGCAGCAGATATCCGCGTAGATTCAGATATTGAAATCTTGAATCCGGAGACTGTTATCGCAACTCTGAACGGAGGGGCAGATAGCAAATTATACATGGAACTTACTATCTCTAAAGGTAGAGGTTACGTAAGTGCAGATAAGAACAAGAACGACGAGCTTCCAATCGGTGTAATTCCGATCGACTCAATCTACACACCGGTTGAGCGTGTAAATCTTACAGTGGAAAACACCCGTGTTGGTCAAATCACAGATTTCGACAAGTTAACACTTGATGTATACACAAATGGAACATTGGTTCCGGATGAAGCAGTAAGCTTGGCTGCAAAGGTTCTTAACGAGCACTTAAAATTATTCATCGACTTGTCAGAAGTTGCTCAGACAGCTGAAGTAATGATTGATAAAGAAGACGACATTACACAGGCAGTTCTTGAAATGAGCATTGATGAATTAGAACTTTCAGTTCGTTCATACAACTGCTTGAAGAGAGCAGGAATCAACACAGTTGAAGAATTAACAAACAGAACTTCAGAAGATATGATGAAGGTTCGTAATCTCGGACGTAAATCATTAGAAGAAGTACTTAACAAATTAAAAGAACTTGGCTTAGAGTTAAGCCAAGGTGAAGAGTAAAGGAGAGAAAAATATTATTTTTTCTCGACGCACCGAGCGAACTACTAATGTTCGCGAGGTTCCGAGCATATCACTAGTAAGTCCGAGGTGTTTAGTGATAGCACATGGCTAGTAAGCCCGAAGAAGCATAACCACGTGTCAAATGGAGGATAAGAAAATGGCAAAATATAGAAAACTTGGCAGAACAGCAAGCCAAAGAAAAGCATTAATCAGAAATCAAGTAACAGCATTACTTGCTAACGGTAAAATCGTTACAACAGAAGCTAAAGCAAAAGAAATCCGCAAAGTTGCAGAAGGTCTTATTGCATTAGCAGTAAAAGAAAAAGACAACTTCGAAGAAGTTACTGTAACAGCTAAAGTTGCTCGTAAAGACAAAGATGGCAAGAGAGTAAAAGAAGTTGTAGATGGTAAGAAAGTTACTGTTTATGATGAAGTTGAGAAGACAATCAAAAAAGATATGCCTTCAAGATTACATGCAAGAAGACAAATGCTTAAAGTTCTCTTCCCTGTAGTAGAAGGAGAAAAGAGAAAAGCAAAAGAAGTTGATTTAGTGGAAAAATTATTCACAGAAATCGCTCCTAAATATGAAAACCGTAACGGTGGTTACACAAGAATCGTAAAAATCGGTTTACGTAAAGGTGACGCTGCTATGGAAGTTCTTCTTGAACTTGTATAA
>JAZQSP010000042.1:0-4239 GCA_045630205.1 Faecalimonas sp.
TTAGAAGGACATGGCAAGAGTTAAAGGCGGATTAAACGCAAAGAAAAGACATAATAGAACATTAAAGCTCGCTAAAGGTTACAGAGGAGCTAGATCAAAACAATACAGAGTTGCAAAACAATCAGTTATGAGAGCATTGACATCTTCTTATGCTGGTAGAAAAGAACGCAAACGTCAGATGAGACAATTGTGGATCGCTCGTATCAATGCAGCAGCAAGAATGAATGGTTTATCATACAGCAAGTTGATGCACGGCTTAAAAGTAGCTGGTGTTGAAATCAACAGAAAAATCTTAGCTGACATGGCTGTAAATGATGCACAAGGATTTGCAACATTAGCAGAAGTAGCAAAGAAAGCACTCGCTTAATCAGTGATTTTATTCCCCGAGGGATTTTAATCCTTCGGGGTGTTAAATAAAATCAAAAAAGTAAAACAAAACGCTTGACAAATCTATAACGATTCGTTAGAATATGTTTTGTCGCTGAAAACAAAAGAATATAACGGGGTGTGGCTCAGCTTGGCTAGAGCGCCTGGTTTGGGACCAGGAGGTCGCAGGTTCGAATCCTGTCACCCCGACTGAATCTTGCATGATTTAAGTATTGTGTGAGGTTTATGCAGGAGTGTCGGAACTGGCAGACGAGCAAGACTAAGGATCTTGTAAGCAATGCGCTTGTGTGGGTTCAAGTCCCATCTCCTGCACGAAAAGAGAAGACTTAGGCAAAAGCCTAGGTCTTCTCTTTTTGTGCAGGAGGGCCCCTGTACCCAAGGACCAAGGTATCCACTCCGCTTCGGTCGGCGCAAAGCAGACGTCCACTGGACGTCTTGCGCCCCATCTCCTGCGGAAGGTGCTTGTTTTTCATTTTACGGTGCAAGTAACTATTGAATATAAATACACCGTAGAAATTAGATTATGATTTGTTATATTACGGTGTATAGCGGATAAATTCTAATATAAACCGTAAAAACAAGCATTTTTACTTTGAAAATACTTAATTATGGCGTAAATTTACCGTGCATTTGTCGGGATGTCCACTTTGCACCGTAAATTGTACAACATATTATTTGAAACTACGGTTTGAAAACATGAAAATGTTCATTGCACCGTAAAATGTCTATAAATGATTCTTTGTCACCTCATTCTGGGCAGAAAAAGGCAAAGTACAATAAGATTTATTGCAGTTTGCTCCCTCAGGACACACATTTCTGATAGAATACTTGAATCATAGTAGAATAAATGATACAATGGTTAATAATGTCAAGGAGGAAACCTGTATGACAATCCGTGAACAATTAGAACAGAGAGAATTACAATATTTAAGTCCATACGCAACTAAGAGCAGCGAATCAAAAGGACGGAAAAGAGAAGAGATTGAATGTGACCTTCGTCCGGTCTTTCAGAGAGACAGAGACCGTATTTTACATAGCAAGTCTTTTCGGAGACTAAAGCAAAAGACACAGGTGTTTTTGCTTCCGAAGGGAGACCATTATCGGACAAGACTGACACATACGTTGGAAGTGTCTCAAAATGCACGCACGATTGCTAAGGCGCTTCGCCTGAATGAAGATTTGGTGGAGGCAATCAGTCTTGGTCATGACCTCGGACACACGCCGTTTGGACACGCGGGAGAAAGAGCCTTGAATGAGGTATGTCCGAATGGTTTTAGACATAATGAGCAGAGTGTGCGCGTGGTGGAATATTTAGAAAAGGACGGACGGGGACTGAATTTGACGAAGGAAGTGTTAGATGGTATTCTGACGCATCAGACGGTAGGAGAGCCAATGACGCTGGAAGGTCAGATTGTGCGTTTGTCAGATAAGATTGCATATGTGAATCATGACATTGATGATGCGATTCGAGGAGGCATTCTTTCAGAAGCAGATATTCCGCCAAAGTTCAGGAAAATATTAGGTAACTCCACGAAGGAGCGCCTGAATAAGATTACTCATGATGTAATTATACACAGTATGGACAAGCCACGCATTCAGATGTCAGAGGAAGTGGAAGAGGCAATGCAGGGACTTCGCAAATTCATGTTTGATAATGTTTACCGCAATCCGGTTGCCAAAGGCGAAGAAAAAAAGGCGGTTGAAATGATGAAGAATCTGTATGGGTATTACATGGAGCATATTGAGATGTTGCCGGAGGAATACCTGAGACTTATGGAAGTAAACGGCGATACGAAAGAGCAGGTTATATGCGACTATATCGCAGGAATGACAGACAATTATGCTGTAAAAATGTTCCAAGAAATTTTTATTCCGGAATCTTGGAAAATTTAAAGGAAATCAGAAAGTTTTGTCGAATATTATAAAGGTAAGGAACTTTAGATTGAAAGGAAGGAGAATGACATGTACTTTTCAGAAGAGTTAATTGAAGAAATCAGACAACGAAATGATATCGTAGATGTCATTTCCGGATATGTGAAGTTGCAGAAAAAGGGAAGTTCTTATTTTGGACTTTGCCCGTTCCACAATGAGAAATCACCTTCCTTTTCAGTGAGCAGGCAGAAACAGATGTATTATTGTTTCGGGTGCGGTGCCGGTGGAAATGTTATTACTTTTATCATGGAGTATGAGAACTACACATTTGCCGAAGCGGTTCGACTGCTTGCAGAGCGTGCAGGTGTGGACATACCGGAGGTAGAGTACTCTCAGGAGGCGAAGCAGAAGGCTGACCTGAAGGCTACGCTACTGGAGATTAACAAACTTGCGGCGAAATATTTCTACGCACAGCTAAAGACGGAGCAAGCAAAGCATGCGCATACATATCTGACAAGGCGTGGACTGAGTGA
Source organism: Faecalimonas sp. (assembly GCA_045630205.1). Lineage (GTDB taxonomy): Bacteria > Bacillota > Clostridia > Lachnospirales > Lachnospiraceae > Faecalimonas. The sequence goes on from JAZQSP010000042.1 coordinate 2,793, forward strand.
GGAAACGATTACGGCATTTGGTCTGGGATACTCGAACAAATACAGTGATGATTTGTATAAATATCTGAAGACAAAGGGGTATTCGGACGAGCTTCTTGTGAAGGCGGGACTTATCAGTGCCAGCGAGAAGGGTGTGTATGATAAGTTCTGGAACCGAGTGATGTTTCCGATTATGGATGCGAATAACCGCGTAATTGGATTCGGTGGCCGAGTGATGGGGGACGGAGAGCCGAAGTATCTGAACTCTCCGGAGACAGAGATTTTTGATAAGAGCCGGAATCTGTATGGCCTGAATCGCGCGAGAACATCGCGAAAGAGCTATTTCCTGATTTGTGAGGGTTATATGGATGTCATTGCACTTCATCAGGCCGGTTTTACAAATGCAGTTGCATCACTTGGAACAGCGTTTACACCTGGGCATGCTGCTCTGATTAAGCGGTATGTGAATGAGGTGTACCTGACCTTTGACAGTGATGGCGCGGGAACGAAGGCAGCACTTCGAGCTCTTCCTATATTAAAAGAAGCCGGAATTACGGCAAAGATTATCCGCATGGACCCATATAAAGATCCGGATGAATTTATTAAGAATCTGGGTGCAGAGGCGTTTGAAGAACGAATCAACAAAGCAAGAAATGGATTCTTATTTTCACTGGAGGTTCTGGAGCGGGATTACGATATGAATTCTCCGGAAGGTAAGACAAGCTTTTTCAATGAAGCGGCAAGACGGCTGACGGAATTTGAAGAAGAGATAGAGCGCAATAATTATATTGAAGCTGTTGCGGAAAAATATCATATCAGCATCGAGAGTCTGAGGAAACTGGTTGCGAAGACGGCGATTAAGATAGGACAAGCCACTCCTGCGACAAGACCGAAGCAACCAGGTGGACAGGAACGAGGGAAGGAAGACGGCAACCTGCAGTCTCAGAAGATTCTGTTGACATGGCTGATAGAGAATGAGCAGATTTTCAAACAGATTCAGAAGTACATTACACCGCAGGATTTTACAGAAGAATTGTATCAGACTGTTGCGCAGTTATTGTATGAGCAATATGAAGAAGGCAATCTGGTTCCTGCAAAGGTCATGAATCATTTTACGGATGAGGAAGAGCATCGCGAAGTTGCATCTTTATTTAATACAAGGATTCAAAGACTTGAAACAAAGGCAGAACAGGAAAAAGCCTTAAAAGAGACCATTATCCGAGTGAAGAGTCACAGTGTTGAGGAAGCGTCAAGGAAACTCGAACCGACGGATATTATGGGATTACAGAGAATCATGGAAGCAAAAAGAAGCTTGCAGGACTTGCAAAAATTGCATATTTCTATTGATTGAGGATAAAATATAAACAAGTTTATGGAGGATGGATACCACATGGAAGAACAAGCTGTTAAATTTGAGGAAAAACTGAAAACATTGGTTAGTATGGGAAAGAAGAAAAAAAACACCCTG
>JAZQSP010000043.1:0-1238 GCA_045630205.1 Faecalimonas sp.
TTGCTCCACTGAATTGAAGATGATTCTCGAGAAGTACGATTATCAGATGCCACATCTTGAGGACCAGGTAATCAACAGGTATATTAAGGAAGTGGCAAAGAAAGCCGGTATATGCCAGCTGGTGGAAATTGAAACAACCAAGGGCGGAACCCCTGCTAAGACCAGGATTGAAAAACATCAGCTGATCCATACTCACACAGCCCGAAGAACAGGAGCGACCTTGATGTATCTATCCGGAATGGATATATACGACATCATGAAGATCACTGGCCACAGTTCACCTGCAATGCTCAAGAAATATATCAAAGCAGACCAATTGCAGGTTGTAGAAAAGATTATGAGCAAATATAACTACTTCAACTAATATGATTGACAATCGAGGGATTCTATATGACACGGCTGAATGTTTGAGTTCAGCCGTTCGTGATTTCTACAGGATCATCCCGTTTCTGGAAAATCCTGACAATAAGAACATTTCTTTCTGCGATTTCACTCAAAGCATCAGTAAAATAAGAAACCTTTTCTACGAATACGAAGACCATGTGATGAGGTCTTGTTATATGATAAATGACGAGTGGAATCACATCGAGAATAACAGTGCGAGACTTTATGAGGTGTCGCTGTTCCTGAACAGGTACGAAGAGTTCAAGGAATCTATAATCAAGTTTGATATCTGCTGCCAGGAAAACGAACAAAACGTGGCCGAGTACATGGATGACAATATCCTGGCAATGGAGTACTATACTTTGCTGGGAAGACTAGACAAGCAGTTAAGCTTCATAAATAGCCATGTAAAAGAGTGCGAGTACACAGTGGCGAAACAATCGTCCCCATATAAAGGATTGTCTGATGCATTGTGTCATTATATGTACGGCTTGAGTGACAGCATGCTTGAAGACATACTTATCCGCAGGGAATACCCTATTATGAAAGCCACTTGGACCGGCAGGAAAAACGATGCGACATACTTTGGGCATCACTTCGGACTGGAGTGTCACGAGATGAACCGTATATTCAATTTCCACGGAGAAGGAGGACGGTATATCAAGCTGCATTACAAGAGATATCACGATGAGAATATCAAAATGTCGGACGGTATTGCCATGATTTTGAGCGACTACCCTTCCGTGATATAAATTATTTATGTCGGTGTGACCGACATATAGTTTTCTATTAAGGCTTCCAATAGGAGGCCTTTTTCCGTTATAGCACCGACATCAACCGACAAGGTGAGCTAT
>JAZQSP010000044.1:0-1124 GCA_045630205.1 Faecalimonas sp.
TAATACCGAAACCGGGTTCGAGCGGACGGAATTCAAATTTTCCAAATTGTGAATCCGCTTCCAACATTAATACTTTATCAGGTTTTTGAAATGCTAATATCGCCATGAAATTAATTATTATTTAGAGTACAATTCAACGATCAAATGTTCTTTAATGTTTTCAGGGATATCTGCTCTATCTGGTGTATGCAAATACTTACCAGCCTTCACATTTTCATCCCATTCCAACCATGGGTACTTGCTATGATTGAATCCTGCAAGAGAATTAGCAATTACTTCCAAAGACTTAGATCTTTCACGTACTCCTACAATTTGACCTGGCTTAACAGAATATGATGGAATGTTAACTACCTTACCATCTACTGTAATATGCTTGTGGCCTACCAATTGACGAGCAGCTGCACGAGTTGGAGCGATACCCAAACGGAACACTACGTTGTCAAGACGAGCTTCAAGACCCTGCAACAAAACTTCACCAGTAATACCTGATGCGCTTGCAGCCTTTTCGAACAAGTTACGGAATTGTTTTTCCAATACTCCGTATGTATACTTAGCTTTTTGCTTTTCAGCCAACATTATACCGTATTCAGAAGTTTTCTTTCTTCTGTTGTTGCCATGCTGTCCAGGAGGATAGTTTTTCTTAGACAATACTTTATCTGCTCCAAAGATAGCTTCGCCAAACTTACGGGCAATTCTTGATTTTGGTCCAGTATATCTAGCCATTTCTTTTCTTAATTTAATTGTTACTAATGAACTTAATTTGTTGCAGCCGCGATTACAGAAAGGAAGTGTAATCCATCTTAACAAAATCAAGTTTCATATAAAATAAGGTTATGTATTATACTCTTCTTCTCTTTGGTGGACGTGAACCGTTGTGCGTAAGTGGAGTTACGTCGATGATTTCAGTAACTTCAATACCTGCTCCGTGGATAGTTCTGATGGCAGACTCACGCCCGTTACCAGGACCCTTAACGTAAGCTTTTACCTTTCTAAGGCCAAGATCAAACGCTACCTTAGCGCAATCTTGTGCAGCCATCTGTGCTGCATAAGGAGTGTTCTTCTTAGAACCTCTAAAACCCATCTTACCTGCAGAAGACCAAGAGATAATCTGACCTTCACTGTTT
>JAZQSP010000045.1:0-2509 GCA_045630205.1 Faecalimonas sp.
ACTCCCAAGATATTACCGTTATCTCGGAGATTTACTTGAGAATGAAGTAGAGCGTATTTCATCCAATGATTTGAGTAAGCGAATGAACGTTACAGCATCTCAGATTAGACAGGACTTAAATAATTTTGGTGGATTCGGGCAGCAAGGATACGGTTATAATGTCAAATATTTGCATACGGAGATTGGTAAGATTCTCGGATTGGATAATACACATAATTTTGTGATTGTCGGTGCCGGTAATCTCGGTCAGGCACTTGCAAATTATGTTTCATTTGAAAAGAGAGGATTTGTTGTAAAAGGACTATTCGATGTGAATCCACGTTTGGAAGGCATAAAGATTCGTGGAATTCCGATTCGCAAAATGGATGAACTGAAAAGTTTTATCAAGGACAATAATATTGAGATTGCCGTACTCACTATTCCGAAAGAAAAGGCAATAGAGGTTGCAGATATGCTCGTTGACACAGAGATTAAAGGGATTTGGAATTTTGCGCATACGGATTTGAAACTTCCGAAACATATCATTGTTGAGAATGTACATTTGTCAGACAGTTTGATGAGTCTTTCATACAGAATCGGTCATCAAGGCCGCAAACTTTCGGAAGAATAGGCATGAAAATGTGTAGGAAAATACCGTCCTACACATTTTTTAAAGATTAGACTATAAAACATGAGGTGAATTATTTGAAAACATATAGTAGAGTATATGCTCGTATTGATTTGGACGCTATCGCATCTAATATGGAGCGCATGAAACAAAATTTAAGCGAGAACACAAAGATTATGGCTGTGATTAAAGCGGATGGTTACGGACATGGTGCAGTCCAGATTGCACAGATGTTAGAGCATGTAGATTATGTGTGGGGATATGCAGTAGCTACGCTTGATGAAGCAGTTGTATTAAAGAGTGAGGGAATGACAAAACCGGTATTGGTGCTTGGATGTGTGTTTCCGGATCAATATATGGAAATGCTAAAATACGATATCCGCATGAATGTCTACACGGAAGAGATGGCCGAGGCAATTTCGCAGATGGCAGCAAGAGAAGGTATGACAGCGTATATGCACATCAAACTGGATACGGGTATGACAAGACTTGGATTTGATACCAGTACAGAATCTGTGGAGGCAATACATAGAATCATTACGATGAAAAATGTATGTATGGAAGGTATTTTTACGCATTTTGCGAAAGCAGATGAAACTGATAAATCTTTTACACAAAAGCAAATCCGTGATTTTGTGTGGATGACAAATCAGTTAAAGAGCAGAGGTGTCGAATTTGAATATGAGCATTGTGCGAACAGCGCTGCAATTATAGATGTTCCCGAAGCACATTTTGACTTGGTACGTGCAGGAATATCCACATTTGGCCTGTATCCATCAGAAGAAGTGAACAAAGACAATGTAAGCTTAAAACCAGCCTTGGCACTTAAGAGCCATGTAGCATTTGTAAAAGAGATTGAAGCGGGAGTTCCGATTAGTTATGGCGGAACTTATGTTTCGAATAAAAAAATGAAAATTGCCACAATACCGGTAGGATATGCAGACGGTTACCCGAGAAATTTATCCAATACAGGATATGTGTTGATCCGAGGGAAAAAAGTGCCGATTATAGGCCGCGTATGCATGGACCAATTTATGGTTGATGTCACAGATATTGATGGTGTAAGTTTTGGCGATAATGTGACATTAATCGGAAAGGATGGCAATGAAACCATTACCGTTGAAGATTTGAGCAAATTGTCAGGAAGATTTAATTATGAATTTATCTGCGATTTGGGAAAAAGAATTCCACGTGTCTATGTGCGTGATGGGAAAATAGCAGAACAAGTAGATTATTTTGCTTAAAAATAGTGCACTGAATAGAATACATCCGAAAAAAATGGAAATAATGGTCTTATCTAAATTAATCGGAGTGTGAAGAAAGTGCAAATTAAAAGAGGCGATATATTTTATGCAGATTTGAGTCCGGTGGTTGGTTCCGAACAAGGCGGTGTTCGACCGGTTCTGATTATCCAGAATGATGTGGGGAATCGACACAGCCCGACTGTTATCTGTGCTGCAATCACTTCTAAGATGAATAAGGCGAAGTTGCCGACGCATATTGAAATAGATGCAACAAAATATCAATTAGTCAAAAATTCAGTTGTATTATTGGAACAGATAAGAACAATTGACAAACAACGACTGAAAGATTATATCTGTCATGTAGACAAAAAATTAATGTGTAAGATAGACGAAGCATTGAGAATCAGTTTGGAACTCCATACATAGTAGGAAAACAATGCTTTTTGAACTGTACAAATTGGAAAAAGAGTGCTAAAATGTACGAGTATTTTAGAGAAAACGAAAAGAGGTATGAAAAATGTCAGGACATTCAAAATTCGCGAACATCAAACATAAAAAGGAAAAGAACGATGCTGCAAAAGGTAAAATCTTTACAAAAATCGGTAGAGAACTTGCAGTAGCCGTAAAAGAAGGTGGCGGACCTGACCCGGCTAATAAC
>JAZQSP010000046.1:0-4865 GCA_045630205.1 Faecalimonas sp.
GATTTCAACGGATTCCCGAAAACAATTTATTTTAACCGTCCGAATACTCAACTTCCTGAAATCCACTTGGAAGTTAAGGGACCCGACTCAACGCCGATTTATCTTTCAGCGGTTCAAGATGCGGTTTTTGCAGCGCTTGAAGCAAAAGTGAATTCCCTGAAAATGGGGGAATCGGTTCCGGTTACAACTCTTGCAAACCTTTCACAGCAGCAGATTGATTCTCTTTGTGGTGCTGGATTTTATATCAGTGAGTTCAAGGTTTATGAATTCGCCGGAGACGCCCAATTTCGCACGTTCGGAAACACGTTCGATGTTTCTATTGGATATACTCCGATCTTCCAAAATTCGAACTTTACGATGATTTACGGGGGCTTGCCGTGACAATCCCGATTCCGTACACAGATCCAAGTTATTATTCCGACTTTCTGACCAATGAATATTCAGAAAAACCGGGTTGTATCGGATTGATACAAACCACCGTCGCGCTGGGGTGCGATGAAGTTCTTCTGACGGCTGATTCCATTGAGCCTTATTATTCATTGGAAGAGGCGGTCGGCGTTCAGTTGGACACGGTGGCAAAATGGGCCGGAGTTTCGAGAGGTGATTTTGCTGATTCCCTTGGAAATCTTCCTTTAGACGGTCAATTCCGCCAATTTATCAGGGCAAAGATCGCGGGGAATATCTGGAATGGAACGCTTGAAGACCTTTGTAAAATTTTTGATAACCTTTACGGGATAGAAAAGGTTTTTGTCTTTGATAATCAGGACATGACGTTTTCTCTGGCGATTCCAGATTATGACTCTTCTTCTGCACTCCAATTTGTGCGGGGAATTGTCACAAAACCCGCCGGAATTAAGTTGAGAGAGATTGACGTTTCCGATTCAAAAATTTTTGCGTTCGATCATACCCCCGGGGATTCTCATTTTGACGGATGGGACGCGGGAAAATGGGCTGATACAATCTGATAGGAGAAAGAGAAATGGCGTATGACAATAAATTTCTTCCGTTTGCATACGGCGCGGGTGCGAATGTTCAAAGCGATGCGGATTATTTGGCGGATGCAGAACGCACGATCGGAAATCAGCCGGGAGTGGCCAGAAGCAATTTCGTCAACAAATCTTTGAAGCAGGCGTGCAATTTTGCTTCTCTGCTTGCAGATGTTATTGCAATGGAAAACGATGAAACCATTTCAGATTCGACTAACACTTCAGATTTTCTAGATTTTTTCAAAAAGTCGGTTGTAAAAAGTTTCCAAAATCCAATTGCTTTAGAAACAATTATTTCCCCAACAACTTCAGGGGATGCAAATTATTACTCGATCAATTTAGATTCCGTATCTGATATCTACAACGGAGACGGAGGGGATATTACATGTTTTCCCCGGATTTTTTGCCTTTCAGGGCTTGTTGGTAACGACAAGAGAAAAGTTTATATTAACCTTACAGTGAACGGAAGCACCGGAACTTATCAAATGCGCCTTCCGAATGGTGCAACTGACATTCCGGTGAATACTTTTGGAAACATTCCGCAGCTTTATATTTTTTGTATGTTGACTGTTTCCAGCGTTGATTATGCCTTCCTTCTCAATCCCCCCCCTTGGGCGTATCAGGGCGGAACTGGACGGAAGCCTTCAGCGAATATCAACGCTCAAGCTGTCTCTGTTTCAGTAGGTGAACCAGCGACGCCCTCCGGAAATGAGGAATACCCGCTTGATCCTCTGTATAATCCACAAGCCACGGCGGAAGTCATTCTTGAACTTTCTGCACCCGGAGGGAGTGCGGCATCTGCAGCGGTGAAACTTTTCCAGAACGATCAATTTCAGACTACTTTTGGGACTCTTCCTTCTTCTCTTTCAGCGTTCACGATCCCGGCGGGTGATGTAAAATATATCACCTTTACAATGTTGCCTGGGGAATGTTTTGAAGTTTTTTCAACCGGAACTGCACCCACGGCGCGGTATACTTCGATAGTTCGGAACAGATAAAAAATTGACAAGTAACAAAATTGATACAAAATGAGGAATGGAAATCGGACTTGGCATGAAGTTCAATTTCCTTACGGACTGGCAAAGCCTCCTGAATTGGTCAGGAGGCTTTTTTATTTTCGGCGTTAACCCCTGAAATGAAAAAGGCCTCAAACGAAAAATCGCTTGAGACCTTTTTGCCTCCGGCTGCTTTCCAAGGCCCACCGGAAACTTCACTTTTCCGTTGTTTCAATAAGGCCAGAGTTAAAATTCAACCCCGGAAATTGAGAACTCCAATTACCCCAATAGTCAAAATTCTGAACTTGTCAAGTTCTTTTCGTGAAAAGTTTTTCAACAGAATGTTTTTTGTTTCCAGATGAAGAGAAAACGCATTTTTTGTATTGTTGGAAAACTTCTACAAAATCAGGAGGTGCAGAATATTCAGATACAAAAACGGGGTTCTTCTGATTTCTGCACCAATCCCAAAATTCATTTGTATCAAATTTTCCTGTTCCTTTGTATCCTTCCGTTTCAGAGTACGGCGGGTCGCAATAAATCACTGAGTCTTCAGGGATTTTCAAATCTCTATAATCAAGCATTAAAGGGAAGAAATTTCCTCCTCTCCCTGCAAAATCATTATTGATGATTTTTGAGAGTTTTTCTAATTCTTTTATCCGTTTTCTTCTCTCTAAGACTTCGCAATTCCGAACGGAATTTAACGAACAGAAAACTTCAGGATGATTCAGAAATTCTTCAAAGCAGCGCTTGAAAAGGATTCTCCTTTTCTCTGGATCTTTCTCTGTTATCACACGAACGCATAATTCTTTGAATTTCACTTTTTCCGGCGGATAAAGGTACGTTCTGAAATTCGTCCCAAAGGAAAAAATAAGTTTCTGCAAAAGATGAGGCGGGAGAAGTGAAGGCTGAAGGGTAAGAAATTCAAGTTTTGAAATCCAGATGGGGAGTTCTTCAACGCCTCCACGGACGGCGAAAAGAAACGCTTCAGGGGTGTTTAATACATCGTTGCAGAAGAAGCGTTTCCATTTTCCCTTCAAAAGTGCTGCATGAGTCACCGCACAACCACCAGCGAAAACATCCACGAAATTTTCAGCGGAAGGAATGAATTCTAATATTTTATCAGCAATTTTGTTTTTACTTCCTTTGTATGGAAGGCCGTATGTTGTCATTTTTCAGACTCCGATTCTCTTAAACCTTTCGTAAATTCGCTTAAAGTTTCAAATATTTCTCCAATGAAACTCGCTTAAAACTCGCTTAATCCTTGCGTAAATTTACTTAAAATCCCGCAAAAAATCTTTCAGGACTTCTTCACAGAAATTTTCTGAAGCGTGTTTTGATTCAAGCATCAGATCCGCAAGGGCCCTTTTCCTGTCTAATGTATCAAAGATTTTTTCACTGATTGAACCTTTGCAAAGCAAATCAAAATAAACAACGTTCCTTTTTTGTCCGATCCGGTGCGCCCTGTCTTCGCTCTGAAGCCGTTCTTTCAGGGAATAGTTGTTGGAATAATAAATCATGACTGAGGCAGCGGTTAATGTCAGGCCGATTCCTCCGGCCTTTGCCGTCCCAATGAAAACGCGCGCTTTTCCGTTCTGGAATTCTTCAATCGCAGCGGCCCTGTCTTCGTTCGTTGTTCCTCCGTGGTATTGCACAACGTCTTTTACGTCGATTTCAGAGAGTGCAGAAATAACGTCTTCGATCTCAAATTTGAAATTGCACCAAATAATTATTTTCTGATTCTCTGAAAGTGCTCTTGTTACAATTCCTTTTAAGACTTCCAGTTTTTCTGTTTTCTCTGGAAGTCTTACAAGTTCCCCGCTTTCCGGGGAATAATAAGAGCCACTCTCAATCTGAGAAAGCTTATTCAAAGCCGTCAATGCGGTGAGGCCTTTCAAATTTCCTTCAGCGTCAAGAATTCTGAATTGATCCTTACACAATTCCATTATTTTTATTTGCTCATCTGAAAGTTTGAAAAACGCACTTTTGTAAATCTTTTCAGGCAAATCCAAGCATTCAGATTTTCTGACAATAAAAGAATGAGGAACGTATTTCGTTTTCAATTTTTCCAGATTTTTATATTTCGGATTTCCAAACATATCTGTTTCAATGATTTGAGGATATTTCCCGGTTTTCTGAAAAATCTTCTGCATTGTTTTGTTCTGAGGGGGAAGAAGACAGCAATATTCAGCCCTGAAACAGTAAATATTCGGACTTCCCAAAATGTTTTTGTCCAGAAATTCAAATTGGGAATAAAAATCGACGGGGGAATTTGTGACCGGGGTTCCGGTCATAATTCTTTTGTATCTGCAAAGGCGACTGAGCTTCAGAAGATTTTTTGTTCTGAGTGCAGTTTCGTTTTTGAAACTGTCTGATTCATCGACCACCGCCATTGTCTTCAGTGAAGAACTGAGGAATTTTTCAACGAAGGCAAAAGCCTTTTTTGTTGCCAACGCCTCACAATTCATCGCCAGAATTCGCAAGGAATAGACATTCCCTTCCAACTTTCGGGGCTTCAAAAAATTCTCTTGTTCTTTGGAGTTTTTCTTCGTTGTTGCATGATTCCAGAGATAGGAATCAACCTCAACATTCTTAAGGAATTTTGGAATTTCTGAAAAAATCCAATTCCTCTGCACCCCGTTTGGTGCAATTACTAAAACCGTGTTCACTTCATCATTCAGATAGAGTTCTTCAATATTCTTCAACGCCATGACTGTTTTCCCCGTTCCCATTTCGGCGAAAACAGCAGCGTTTTTTCTGTATCCGTATTGCTCCAAATATCGGATTTGATGAGCGTAAAGTTTAATGTCATCTGAAGGGGAGAAGTTCATTTTCTGCATTCCTCAAGGATGATTGAGAAGACGCGGGGCGGAAGTTCCTTTTCTTC
>JAZQSP010000047.1:0-1391 GCA_045630205.1 Faecalimonas sp.
AACGACAAACCCTTCCGTCACTCCTTCGGGAACATCGTATTCCGAAACATCGTCAGTATATGCAATAATACCCCAATATATTGTGTCTTCAGGATTATCTACGAATAAAGCAGGAATTTGACTATCTGCACCGTAAGATGTATATGCAGTTTTGACGTCTGAATAAGACGCATCGGTAGAATATTTACGTTCTAAAGAAAGAGAGAATGTTGGGAACGGCATATCACCACCACCACTTGCAAACGGTAAAGTAGCATAACCGTTTGGTATATCAAAGTCAAATTCCTCTGTATTTAATGAGTTTGGCTGTCCTAATACACAAACAACCGTTATTCCAATATCTTCTGGTGCTATGAACATTGGAGAAATAATTGAGAACGTTCCACTATCATCAATAGTAAATTTACTATTCCAATCATCATCAACAATAAGCTCTTTTGTGAACAACCCTTTTTCTTCATCAACTATCCACCAAGTAATATCATTCCTTGTGAACGGTAATTCTTCTCTTTCATCGTTACCATCAACACCAAAAGCATCAAAATTTACCTTATATTCACCTGTAACAGTAGAAGGAAGAGGGATAGGGTTATCGTTATCAAACACACTACCGTTATATGTAACCAATAAATAGGTATAAGGCTGATATTTTTCAATAAACATAATATCTCTCCTTTATAATGGAGAGGGTTACTCCATATAGCAACCCTCTCTAACCAAAAGTTTAATCAAGAAATTGACGCAGTAACTGTTGCACTGTCAGACACATTATCGTCATAAAGAGATGTCGCAGTTACGGTAATGGTATCAGCATTTGCAAGACCAGACCATGTCAGCAGACCACCGTTAGAGATAGACACTGTTGCATCACCAGATGTTTCAACTGTATACTCAACATCCTTTGGAGTGAAAGCCTCTGCAACAACCGTAGCATTAAACTGCAATGTTCCGCTTTCTGTTGTGACAGTAGCACTGTCTGGTGTGAGTGTAACAGATGTAACACCCATTGTGCCAGGAATGAAACTGATTGCATTGGCAAACGGTGATACCGAGAATATCATCCACTTGTGATAGAAATAGTTCCAATACAGACCCTGTCCATTGTACTGTTCTGTAAACTGCATCAGTTTATCATAAATCATAAAGAAATCTTTATCAACGAGTACACAAGGAATAGCCTCAAGAGCCTCGGCATAATCGGACAAATCTCTGTAGTTACTGTCAGCCGCAAAGAGTTCTGCAAGACGGTCAAAATCAAGTTTACCAAAACCGTCAATCAGTACCCTATGTCCCATAAACTCTGCTTTGCTCATATTGAAAGCACTTGCAAGCACCTCAACGTCCATAACAGCATCAAACTGTGCATTAAGAATGATATACTGGTCATCTTT
>JAZQSP010000048.1:0-1793 GCA_045630205.1 Faecalimonas sp.
ATGCGAAATCGTTGCTTATTTTGCAGTATCAGATATTTGTTTTAATTTTGTCCCCCAGATGGTCCCCCGAGACAAAAAAGGCACTAAAATTTTGTCCCTTTTTGTCCCTCGGGATTCTCGGGGGACAAAAATTGAATAGTAACGACTAATACTGTAATCAAATGGCAAAGAAAATCGATGTACAAAAAGAGCCTGTCAAGCTACGTGAGAAAGTGCTCAAAAATGGAAGTATCAGTTTATTCCTTGACATATATAGTAATGGCCGTCGCCACAAGGAATATTTGAAACTGTATCTCATCAAAGCTACCACTCAGGCTGAGAAAGAACAAAACAGAGAAACATTGGCAACTGCTCAAGCAATAAAAGCAAAACGCCAAATTGAAATTCAAAATGGTCAGTACGACTTCACTCGTCAGTTCAAGGAAGACATATTGTTTCTTCCCTATTTCAGGGAGATGATTGAAGAACGAGGTAAAAATGCTGATAGTAAAGGTAACTATGGCAACTGGAAGAGTTGTCTTCGTTACTTGGAAATCTATTGTGATGAGAAGACTACATTCCGTGATGTTACTCCTGAATTTGTACAAGGCTTCAAGGATTATCTTGACGTTGCAGACAAGGAAGACTTCAAACGTGGTCCCAATGCACCAAAGCGTGTTTACGAAAAGCTATCAACCAATACAAAAGTATCATACTTTAATAAATTGAGAGCTTGCATCAATCATGCATTCAATGAGCGGATAATCCCGACCAATCCTATAATTGGCATTACAGGGTTCAAAGCAGAAGAAGTAAAAAGAGATTATCTCACTTTTGATGAAGTGAAGCTGCTTGCTAACACCCCATGTGCGTCACCACTATTGAAAAGAGCTTTTCTTTTCTCCTGCTTAACTGGTCTCCGTGCGAGTGATATTGAAAAATTGACTTGGGAAGAGGTCAAGAAGTTTGGAGAATATACAAGAATTGAGTTCAAGCAGAAGAAGACGGGTGGACAGGAATATATGGACATTCCTGCCCAGGCAGTCAAATATCTCGGTGAACGAGGAGAGCCAACAGAACGTGTCTTTAGTGGATTTAAGTATGGAGTTTGGATAAGCACATATTTGAGGAAATGGTGTGACGCAGCAGGAATTACCAAAAAGGAATTGACCTTCCATTGTGGTCGCCACACATTTGCCGTTCTTATGCTTGATTTGGGAACTGACCTATTCACCGTCTCAAAGCTTCTTGGTCACAAAGACATCAAGACTACCCAAATATACGCTAAGGTACTTGACAAGAATAAACAAAAGGCTGTATCATTGATTCCAAGTTTGGATGATTAATTTATGGAAAGTATGGAAACAATGAATAGACAACATGCCGTTATAGCAATGGCCAAAATAGGAAGATTGGTTAAACAACTTCGCTATTGGATTGATGCAGAAGCTGACTCGGATCTATATTTCGCAACTTTTGATGAGGACATAAGCAACTCTAACGAATGGTCTGACATCCTCTATAAATATCTGAAAGAGAGTTCTTGTAAGACTGTTGCAGAAGAGTTTGAAAGAATCGGCTTAATAGATGACATTGAGGAATATGTAAATAATAAGAATGGTAGATTGGATGCAAGATTACGTCCAAATCTTATATGTTTCATTAAAAAGATACATAAGATTGAAGCCGTTGTAAGAAAAATCAAGGCTGAGAATAAAGGTGAATATCCTGATTTGATTCCGGCACTGGCAAACGAACGCACGGTCGATCTATTGCAGAGAGCCGTTGACGGAGGTCTTCTTGATGAGCATTAT
>JAZQSP010000049.1:0-2029 GCA_045630205.1 Faecalimonas sp.
ATTATGTTTTATTTGTGAAGTGAGGAAAAAACAATGAGTGATTTAATTGACAGACAGGCGGCTATTGACGCTTTAGCAAAAGAAGGGTTAATTACGGCTATGATAGTTGTTGACAATTTACCATCTTCACAATCAGAACCGTTGACCGATAAGGAACAAAGAATATTCCTTGCGGCAATGGGAAGAGAAGAAAAGGTATGCAAAGAGGTTGATGCGGAAACGACAAGAGAACCGTATGAGGACAGTCTTGTTAAAATCTGTCATGAAATCATAAGAAAGGTGAAGGGTACGTTATGGACGATTTAATCAGCAGACAGGCTGCGATTGATGCAGTAAGAAGAATGCAAACGTATAAGTTGTTTGAGGGTGACGATATGCTTTTGGTTGATAAGGCAGAAGTACAGACAGAATTGATGATGTTGCCATCCGCAGAACCACAGCGTTGGATTCCTGTGACGGAGAAGTTGCCGAAGGATGATGGTTGGCAATTAGTCACCATTCTTGATGAGTCTGGCGACACTCCATATAGATATTATGATTTTGCGGTGTATTCAGAAGTCGCTGGATGTTGGATAGTTGATGCAAACCAAATGTCGGATATTATAGCTTGGATGCCGTTACCAGAACCATGGAAAGGCGGAGCGGAAATGAAGGGAGAAGATGATGAGTGAAGAATGGATCATGCAGCACACGGGTCCTGGACGCTTCCTTCAGATACAGGAGCTTGTCAGGTGCCAGGATTGTATGTTCTGGAAGCCGGAACCGATAAATTCAGCAGCACCGTTGTTCCACAGGTGTGTATATCACGCTTTTAAGAATTACTGCTCAATGGCAGACGATTTCTGTTCCAAAGCGTTGAAAAAAGAATAACGCATTGAACCAACATATACTGCGTTGAAACAAGGCCAGGGGAATTTATCCGCTGGCCTTTTTATATCATTACACAGATATCAGCAAGGCAGCAAGCAATTCTGACAAACTCTGACCGGCACCATCTTTCAGGTGTGCTTTCCGACAGGTTCAATGCTGAAGTGTCTGTGGTGATACCTAATAGGATAAGGCTTTCATGATGGCTTCTTTTGCTTTCATGTCTTTGAAGCGGAAGGCACCATGTTCAAAATACATACGGAGCGAACCTAAGAACAGGTCATTCTTCCGAAGCATAACATAATTGATATCATGATCATCTGTGGTGACTGATACCCTTAAGGGATATGTATTATCAGCATGATCATCACAATATATGATTCCCTGATCTGCATATTCACGAAGGCCGTAATTCTTACCATCATATCTGATAGTTCCGATATATCTTGAAGCCCCGGCCGGGGCAGTTTCTATGAAGGCTTTGTTGTCATTAAGATATACATTCTCCGCCGAATATGCCAGATATTCCGAATCATGAAAAGCAGTGTTAAATGCACTTTCCTTCTGTGCATGGGAAGCCGATTCATTGAATCCCTGTTCCAGGACAATTCCGTTACCCTTCAGGAACCTGACTTTATCATTCAGCCTGGAAGACAGGTTGAATGCTGTATAATAAGGGTTTATGACAGACACAGGATTTGATACCATATATACCGGAACATAACGAACCTGTTTGCTCTGTCCTCTGGCTATGGAAGTATGCAGGGATTGAAACTTGCTTATTTCGTTTGAACAATAATGGTTTGTTTCACTTTGAAATTCATCAAAAAGCAGGGAATCCACATCGGAAAACAGGTGTGACATCTTCTTGATCTGATCAGCGTTATTGAGTGCGAAAGCATAGCCGCACACTTCACCGTTAAGATACAGATATGAGAAAATGCTTTTTCCGAACTTCTTTTCTGTCATAACATCTTCAGGAAAGAACAGGCTGCCTATATCCTTGAAGAACTTGTTTGCCACTTCCGTAAGTTCGTATGAAAACCTGTAGATAAGGCCGAACTTCTTTCCTGTTTTCTTGAACCTGTTCACCAGCATCCTTCCGAAGTAGGTGGTCTTACCTGCTGAACGGTTCGATGTACAGATAAATATTTCCGGTGTG
>JAZQSP010000050.1:0-8221 GCA_045630205.1 Faecalimonas sp.
CTTTTCGATGTCCGTTCTTGAAATTTTCTCTTAGAAATTTTCAGGAATGCTTGTTTTGTCATCTATTGTTTAATTATCAATGTTCTTTGCTCTCTTGCGACAGCTAGATTAGAATACCACAGCCATTTTTTAATGTCAACACTTTTTTAAAAATATTTTTTTAAGTTTTTTATAACACTATTTTGCAGGACAGAGGAGCACAAAAACATTACGGTGTAGCAAGCAAATTTTTCTCACTACACCGCATATAATTAGATACTTTGATTTACTATTATTAATTTTCACGGTACATATATATGTTTTTAAAATTGACACCGTAATTTTTTATAAGTCGCTGTTACTTTTCTCTATATAACACGGTGTAATCCTAGAAGGCTTTCTTTTACACCGTAAAACATACTCTCACACTCGCTTGGATATTGTCTTTTTACGGTGTATTTCCAAAATCAGTTCCCTCTCACCGTAATCCACATAACTGAACTACTCAAAAACACTATTTTTACGGTGCATTTCGCCAATAATATCATACACACCGCAAACTCGCACACCAACGTATTTCTCGTGATATGCATAATTTCATTCTCTGTGTAATCACCCCAACAACTGAATTTCATCTCCTATATTCTTCACTCCAACAATCTTAATGCCCTGCACACCTTTCACCATATCTACACAGACTTCAGGTATGATACAAGTCTCAAATCCCAGTTTCTTTGCCTCTGCTACGCGCTGCTCCGGCATGCTGACAGCTCGAACCTCACCGCTGAGACCCACTTCGCCAAATACAATGGTCCTCTCATCTACGGCTATGTTTTTATAACTGGAAGCAATCGCCATCACAATGCCAAGATCAATCGCCGGCTCATTCATTTTTACACCACCTGCGATGTTGACATAAGCATCGTAATTCGACAAATGTAACCCTAATCGTTTTTCCAAGACTGCCATCAAAAGATTTACACGATTGTAATCGGTACCTGCCGCTGTTCTTCTCGGTACGCCGAAATTGCTGTTGCAGACAAGTGCCTGAATCTCTATTAGGATTGGACGGGTTCCTTCCATAGAACACGCAACTATAGAACCAGATGCGTGTTCCGGTTTTCCATTCAGCATAAACTCCGACGGATTTTCCACCTCAACCAAACCATTTTGTCGCATTTCAAACACACCTATTTCATTGGTGGAACCAAAACGATTCTTCACACCTCGCAAAATACGATAAGACGCGTGACGGTCACCCTCGAAATACAACACTGTATCTACCATATGTTCAAGTACTCTTGGCCCTGCTACAGTTCCCTCTTTTGTTACATGACCTACGATAAAGATGGAAATTCCAAGTCCTTTGGCCAATTGCATAAATATATTGGTAGATTCTCGAACTTGCGATACGCTTCCCGGTGCGGATGCCACCTCTTCACTGTACATCGTTTGAATAGAGTCTATCACCACGATATCCGGTCTGCGTTTGTCAATCACACTGCGAATTACTTCGAGATTCGTTTCGCAGAGCAGATATAACTCTTCTCGAAACTCTCCCATGCGATTTGCACGAAGTTTAATCTGCCCCAGCGACTCTTCACCGGAAATATAGAGTACTTGTTTTTTATCTTCGCAAAGTTTTTGACACACCTGTAATAATAAAGTAGATTTTCCGATGCCCGGATCACCACCCACAAGAACAAGGGAACCCGGCACGATTCCTCCGCCAAGTACACGGTCCAGTTCTCCGATTCGTGTCAGAATTCTTTCTTCATTATTTATAGTAATATCTTTTAATGCGACAATCTCTGCTTCTTTGCTCAGTTTTACCGTGCTGCTTTTCGTCACGGAAACCGTTTCCTCAACAAAAGTATTCCACTCCTTGCACATCGGGCATTGGCCAAGCCATTTATTTTCTTCATGCCCGCAATTTTGACAGAAGAAAACGCTCTTTTTCCCTTTTGCCATTTAAGCCTCCTTGAAAACAATCTTTTCTTTTGCAACACTGACAATCACTTCTGTACCTGCCTTCACATCGTCATCCAAAATTGCTTCTGCAAGTTTATCTTCCAGTTCATTTTGAATTGCACGGCGAAGCGGTCTCGCACCGTATTTCTTGTCAGTTCCTTTTTCTACAATATATTTCTTAACAGAATCACGAATCGTTAACTTGATATTCATCTGCTTGTTCACGCGTTCAGACAGTTCGCGGCACATAAGTCCTACAATCTTCTTCATGTGTTCTTCATTTAGCGAATGGAACACGATGGTCTCATCAATACGATTCAAAAACTCCGGACGGAATAATCTTTTTACCTCTTCCATCACATTGTTTTTCATCTTCTTATAATCCTCAGTTGCATCTTCCTTTGAAGCAAAACCTAATTTCTTAGGCTCTACAATCGCCTTTGCACCTGCATTGGAAGTCATGATAATAACTGTATTTCTAAAATCCACTTTTCTTCCTTGCGAATCTGTGATGTGTCCGTCATCTAATACCTGCAATAAAATATTAAATACGTCCGGATGAGCCTTCTCTATCTCGTCAAAAAGGACAACTGAGTATGGGTTCCTGCGCACCTTTTCGCTAAGCTGACCACCATCATCATGTCCTACATATCCCGGTGGTGAACCAATCATTTTCGATACACTGTGTTTCTCCATATATTCGGACATATCGACGCGAATCATCGCATCTTCTTTTCCAAACAATGCCTCTGCCAAGGTTTTCGCCAATTCCGTCTTACCGACACCGGTCGGTCCTAAGAATAGGAAGGAACCTACAGGGCGATTCGGACTTTTAATTCCAACGCGGCCTCGTTTGACTGCTTTCGCAACTGCAGTCACTGCTTCCTCCTGGCCAATGACACGTTTATGAAGGGTCTGCTCCAATTTGCGCAGACGTGTGCCTTCAGACTCTGTTAACTTTTGCACCGGAATCTTAGTCCAAGCAGATACTACTGCTGCGATATCTTCTTCCGTCACAAATAATTCCTGCTTTTCCTGTGATGTTTGGAAACGTTTCTTTACGCGGTCAATCTTCTTGACTACCTCTTCCTGCTCCTGTTGTATCATAGATGCCTCAGCAAAATTGCCCGCTTTAATCTCATCTTCTTTACGTGCAAGCATCTCCTGCAGCACTGCCTCTAATTTTTCCAGATTCTCAGGAACCTTATATCCGCGAAGACTTACCTTCGAGCACGCCTCATCCAGCACATCAATTGCTTTGTCCGGAAGATTTCTGTCATTGATATAACGTTCAGATAATTGAATCGCAGCAGTTAGAGCTTCCTCATCTACTTTTACATGATGATGGGCTTCATATTTACCCTTCAGACCTTCCATAATCTTTTTGCAAAGTTCCATGTCCGGTTCTTCTATCGTAATCGGTTGAAATCTTCGCTCTAACGCCGCGTCCTTTTCAATATGCTTGCGGTACTCACTGATGGTGGTCGCACCGATTAACTGAATCTCACCGCGAGCCATGGACGGTTTTAAAATGTTCGCCGCATCCAGTGCGCCCTCAGCTCCTCCCGCTCCGATGATTGTGTGTATCTCATCCAAGAACAGAATCACATTGCTGTCCGCCTTCACTTCGCGAAGAAGCTTCTTCATGCGTTCCTCAAACTCTCCACGATATTTGGAGCCTGCAACCATTCCCGATAAGTCCAATGTCAAAATATGCTTATCTCTCATTGCATCCGGAACAATGCCCTCCGCAATGCGACTCGCCAAGCCTTCAATAACAGCTGTCTTACCTACACCCGGTTCACCGATGAGACATGGATTATTTTTTGTCCGGCGACTGAGCACCTGCATTAACCTCTCAATCTCTGACTCACGTCCAACCACAGGGTCTAATTTCCCCTCAGCTGCCTGCATCGTCAAATCCGTTGCAAACTGCTCCAGCATTCCGCCCGGAACACGTCCGCCTTCATAACTCTCTTCATAATATTCCTTCGGATTCAATCCTACTGTCTCTAAAATATCATCCTGCACTTTTGCCAAATCTACATTTAATGTGACAAGAATGCGTGTTGCAACACAATCTGCATCCTTAATCATCGCAAGCAACATATGCTCTGTCCCGATTTTTTCTGAATTCTGACGCACGGCCTCCTGCATTGCATTATCAAGCAAGAATTCCAGTCGAGGACTAAACGCCACTTTCTTTCGTTTAATATCCTGGACCGGTGCTACCAATTCCTCTATGATCTTTACAACCTTTTCTTCTTCTACACCATTCATGCCAAGCACCTGACTTGCCACTCCGGTAAATTCCTTTTTTAATGCCAGAAGTAAATGTTCTGTTCCGACATATGGATGATTCCATTTTCTCGCAAGGTTTTTTGCTGCAATCAATACTTTCTCGGCCTGTGCTGTATATCCTTTCTGCATATCCTTTTGACCTCCCAACTAACAATATTCTTCGAATATCTCATCTACTAAAGTGTAGACATCCTCTTTCGTAATATTCTTACATCTTCCTTTTGCAAGCACCACAGAAAGCTGCTGCTTCATATCTTCCATTGCCTGCAGTTTATTCATATCGATTGCAATCACTGCACCGCGTCTTCTGTCCAGATGGATGATTCCCTCTTCTCGAAGCAGGGCATACGCCTTATTCACTGTATGCATGTTGATTCCAACCTCTTCCGCCAACTGGCGAACAGACGGCAGGGAATCTCCCTCCTGCAACTTTGCCGTGGCAATTCCCATAATGATCTGATTACGCAATTGCATATAGATTGCTTCTGTACTGTTAAAATTAATTTTGATAATCATAACTTCACCTTTTCTTGTGTATTTGTTATATAGAGATTATAACACAAGATGATTGATTGTAAAGAAAAAGTGCATTCAAAATCGAATGCACTTTCATACGTTTATCCTCTAAGCCTCATCAATCGCTTTTCCGATATCGTTTCTCTTATATTTATTTGCAAAGCTTACCCACTCTGTCGCAGCATAAGCATTTGCTCTTGCTTCTTTGAGATCTTTCCCCTTCGCAGTTACGCCAAGTACACGTCCACCGTTTGTCACGATAGTGTCACCGTCAAACTTGGTTCCTGCATGGAAGCAATAGTAACCTTCGTGTTTCTTGAATTCTTCGAGTCCTTCGATTGGAAATCCTTTTTCGTAGCTCAGTGGATATCCGTCTGAAGCAAGTACCACACATACTGCTGCATTGTCTTCGAATTCTAATTCCACTTGGTCAAGTGTTCCATCGATACAAGCTTCGAACACATCCACAATATCACTCTTCATACGTGGAAGAACTACCTGTGTCTCCGGATCACCGAAACGTGCATTGTATTCAAGTACACGTGGTCCGTCTGGTGTAAGCATAAGACCGAAGAAAATGATTCCTTTGAATTCTCTTCCTTCTGCTTTCATCGCATCAACTGTCGGTTGATAAATGTATTTCTTACAGAACTCATCTACTTCCTCTGTGTAGAATGGGCTTGGTGAAAATGTTCCCATACCACCTGTGTTAAGTCCCTGGTCTCCATCTTTCGCACGCTTGTGGTCCTGTGCAGATGTCATGGTCTTAATGGTATTGCCATCAACAAATGAAAGCACAGACACTTCACGTCCTGTCATGAATTCTTCGATAACCATGCGGTTTCCGGCTGTTCCGAATTGTTTGTCCAACATAATCGAACGAACGCCTTCCTTCGCTTCCTCAAGTGTATTACAGATTAACACACCTTTTCCGAGTGCAAGTCCATCTGCCTTAAGTACGATTGGGAACTTTGCTGTCTCGAGATATGCAAGCGCTGCATCTGCGTCATCAAAGTTCTCATAGACTGCTGTCGGAATGTTGTATTTCTTCATCAAATCTTTTGAAAATGCTTTTGAACCTTCCAAGATAGCTGCATTTTTACGAGGTCCGAATACACGAAGTCCTGCTTCCTCAAATGCATCTACCACTCCGCCAACCAGCGGGTCATCCATACCGATTACAGTAAGGTCGATTTCATTTTCTTTTGCAAATGCAACCAACTTGTCAAATTCCATTGCACCGATTGGCACGCACTCTGCATATTCTGCACATCCGGCATTACCTGGTGCACAGTAGATTTTATCAACTTTTTCGCTTTGGGCTACTTTCCATGCGATTGCATGTTCTCTTCCGCCACTTCCAACGATTAATACTTTCATCTGTCTCCTCCTATTTGAGCCACACTTTTCCATCAATCATCTCTAATTTATCATTGGCAATTAAGTCAATTGCCTGTGGCAGAATCAGCCACTCTGCCTGTTCCATTACTCTTCGCTGCAGTATCTCCGGAGTATCTCCTTTTTCTACAGCTACTGCCTTCTGCAAAATGATTGCTCCAGTATCCGTTCCTTCATCTACAAAATGAACAGTTGCGCCAACTACCTGCACGCCCTTTTCCAAAGCCGCCTCATGCACTTTCAGTCCATAGAATCCTGTTCCGCAGAATGACGGAATCAGAGACGGGTGAACATTGATGATGCGATTGCGGTATTTTTCAATCATTTGCTCCGGAATCACAACTAGGAATCCTGCGAGAACAATGAGATCCGCTTGCATCTCATCGACTTCTTTTAATAATCCCTCATTGAATTCTGCGCGTGATGCAAAATCCTTTGGTGAAACACATACATTTTTAATTCCGTGCTTTGCTGCACGCTCCAATGCATACGCATTTTTATTATTACTGATAACACCCACAATCTCTGTGTTCGTGATTGTGCCATTATCTACTGCGTCCATAATTGCTTGTAGATTTGTTCCCCCGCCGGAAACCAATACAACCACTCTTAGCATAAAGTAACTCCTTTATCGCCTGCTTCGATATGACCAACAACGTATCCTGCTTCACCTGCTTCTTTGATTGCTGCAAGAGTAGCATCTACGTCTTTTTCATCTACTGCAAGAACCATACCAAGTCCCATGTTGAAGGTGTTGTACATCATCTGTTCTTCAATGTCGCCATCTACTGCTAACATCTTGAAGATTGGTGGGATTGGATAGCTGTCTTTCTTCACAACTGCATGTGTGTCATCCTTTAACATACGTGGAATGTTTTCATAGAATCCACCACCTGTAATATGGCTACAAGCTTTGATTGTAACGCCTGCTTCTTTGATTGTCTTCAATGCCTTTACATAAATCTTAGTTGGAGCAAGAAGTGCTTCACCTAATGTGCATCCGAGAGACTCATACTCTCTGTTCAAAGACTCTTCTGTCATAGAGAATACTTTACGAACCAAAGAGAATCCGTTACTATGTACGCCGGAAGATGCCATACCGATAAGAACATCTCCTGCTTTGAGGTCTTTTCCTGTAATCAAATCTTTCTCATCCACTACACCAACTGCGAAACCTGCAAGGTCGTATTCGTCAATTGGGTAGAAGCCAGGCATCTCTGCTGTCTCACCGCCGATGAGAGCCGCACCTGACTGGATACATCCTTCTGCGACACCGCTAACGATAGTAGCAATTTTTTCAGGTTCGTTTTTGCCACATGCTATGTAATCCAAGAAGAACAATGGTTCTCCACCTGCACATGCGATATCGTTTACACACATTGCAACACAGTCGATACCGATTGTATCATGCTTGTCCAAAAGAAATGCTAATTTCAACTTCGTACCAACACCGTCTGTTCCTGATACAAGTGTTGGTTTCTCCATGTCTTTGAATTTCTCCATAGAGAATGCACCTGAGAATCCGCCTAAGTTTGTCAAAACTTCCGGTCTCATAGTCTGCTGAACATGTTTTTTCATAAGTTCTACCGATTTGTAACCAGCTTCAATATCTACGCCCGCGTTCTTATAATCCATCTTTTTTTCCTCCGTATGTTCCTACATTTGTTTGATGTACTCTTTATAACCTAATTTATCTAACTTCTCAGCTTTTCCCTGAACAGTCTCTTTCATTTCCTCAGAGTAAGCTTTGAGCTTGTCTAAAATTTCCGGGTTGGAAGTTGCAAGAATCTTAGCTGCCAAAATACCTGCGTTCGCTCCTCCGTCGATTGCTACTGTGGCTACCGGAATTCCCGGTGGCATCTGCATGATAGAATAAACTGCATCCATACCATCCAAGTTCTTTCCTGAAATCGGAACTCCGATTACCGGCATTGGAAATAGTGCTGCACACATTCCCGGAAGATGTGCTGCCATTCCTGCTCCTGCGATGATTACTTTGTAATCCTTTGATTCTGCTGATTTTGCATAGTCAAAGAAAATGTCCGGCATACGGTGA
>JAZQSP010000051.1:0-3092 GCA_045630205.1 Faecalimonas sp.
CCATAGCTGCCTGCAACGTATTAGCTGCCTGCATGATAGTGCCACCGCCAGACATGCCACCGCTTGTCATATCAGAAGCAATATTAGCAGCTCCTAAAGCAGAAGCAGAAGCAGAAGCCGCAGCAGCTCCAAGACCTACTGCACCAGTTCCGACTGTTCCAATGGTTTTAATTGCGCTCATTGAAGTTTGCATAATTCCCTGAACAACAGCGGAAGTCTGGCGCGCCTGATCGTTAGCAGTCAAAGGAATGTGCACGGCAAAATTTCCGGTAAATGTATCAAGTACAATGTCTTTAGTTCCGTTTTGAACTGACAATATTGCCATGCAACTTCCGTCAAAGACCGATACCGCATAACGCAAATGGACTGTCTTATTGATATATTTACTTATCTGCAATTGATGTACACCGCAGCCGGGAAGCCATATATACAAAAGACATGCTGGTTCTATATCGAGATAAGAACCAAAAGTCTCATTAAAAGTAACAGTTCCGCAATCAATCAGCTTATTGTTGTTGGTTATCCACTTAACCTGTGAACCCATTTCAACCTTATATGATCCCAGATAAATGTCTGTGGTGCTTGAATTGGTTGTTATATCATCTGCCGAACATGGGATATAAAATAAGTCCCTGATCGCCCCTATCTGGTTTGAACCAAAAAGCTGCGTGCCGTTTAGTAAGTCCTGGGTGTTCAAGGGATCGAAGATCTTATCCATGAAAACGTTAACCTGTGAGCTGGTGAGCGCGTATATATTAGCGCCACGCGCTAACGATATTCCTGGTGTCGGGATCGGTGTATCATCTACCGGGGTGCCGGGTGTTATGGGTGTCTCTTTGGGAATGATCTTCTTAATATTGGTAGCTCCCTGCGGATTTCCTGTAAGTAAGAAGTTACGCGCCCATGGTTCTGAATCTGCACCGTCCTTAAATGGAATGTTAGTTCCCCATTGTTCAACTTTACAATAATTTGATCCGGAACGGCCTGCCGTTGTTCTGTAGAACGTAAGGGTCTTGATATCGTCCCCGGTATACTCTACCCAACCGGAGTTTGTAAGGATCGCTACACTTCTTATCTCATCTCCGATAATTTTATATTTTCTGGGGTAAACATCTTCGGGGGTAAACGGTCTTTTATTTACCAGAGCAAGCAGTCCACCGATAACGCGCCCACGCTTTTTCATGGTTATGCGAAGTCTGTAGTTCTTCCTGCTGGCTGTCTGGTATGACAGACCATATGAAGTATACAAAGTGAATGTATCATTCAGATAGTAGTCATAACTCTCTTCGTCAGTTGGATCTTGTATGACAGGCTGTTCACCATTTAAAAGTCCTGTTGTATCTCTTCCGCCACTCCGGATATATGCAAGCAGATGCGCGTCTGTATCGAAAACAGGAAGCTCTGTTTTCCATGTAACGTCAATATTCATATTCCAAGTGCCGTCATCACTTGCGCGGTAGTTCTGAATTCCTAACTGATTACCCAGATAAGAACCCAGAGCATTTAACGCATCAGAAGAAACATTAAAGAAATCTCCGTCAGCGTTTGTACCGTGACATTTATTAGGATAAAAATAAGAGCTGTTAACAGTAAAATCATTGTCGGTGGACTTTGCACCCATTGGCATTGGCGCTGCATTAAGTGACCAGTTTCCGTCCTGCGTTTCAACGATAGCGTCCTTATCACCTATTAAACACCACTTCGGAAGTATAGGGTGTTCCGGTGTTCCTTCCGGTGTAAGCTCTGCCCTGAAACGCTCAGCAGACAATCCGATAATATATGTATCATCAACGCCATGATCTACTGCGTATGGGGTAAGATGCACCTGATTACAATGCAGCTCCATGTCCCAGCGCAATTGTTCTGCAGTATAATGGTATACATTGTCGTATATTGCGTCTATTTCAAGTGGGATTTCATTATCAGAATTTATCTGATATACCTTTTTGTTCCATGATCCTTCAAGCCGAAAATGAACGCTTGCATCACTTGAGACCATTTTCCCCAGATCTATAGGGTATGTTACGTCTGCCATGTTATCTCCTTTACTTTAAATGGCAACTTCGCTGCTGTTGCGAAGTTGAAGAAAGCTGCCTACTAATTAAGTAATGCGCTTTCACCGCCCAGAAACGTGTAATATGTAGTCGCCAAGACTGGACTCAAAGCTATAATTGAATTTACTTACATTGTAAGTATATCCCTGCTCTATCTTGATATATTCGTCCTGCAAATATTCAGAATATGAGCTGCTGGATCTCTCTGCTATACAATCCGCATTAAGAATATTCTGTCTATAGGTATATAAAACATCTACATGACATGGAATCCTTGTCAGTCCGTCCTCTCCGGCTGTAGCAGTTCCCAGAAAATAATATCTGTTAAATGGCGCTCCCAAGTGGCAATAGTTTGCGCTTGCTATGTTGGGGAATACATCATTTTTAAAGGTTAAAACAGGGTTTAACAAGTCCATTTTCTCGATAACGTTGTCCGGTACTTCAAGTACCGGAAACGGTGTCAAGCTCCGTCCCATATGGGGCGGTGGTGTGTTATTGATATAAAGCTGTAATTGCATATTATACTCCTTCCTCTATGATATCGCTAACATAGTAGGAAACACTTTCAACAAACTCTCTTACAAGAGTGTCCACAAAGTCGAATCTGCGAAGCTGTAATTCCTCATTGACCATAGCTGCAGAAGTAGTTACGCCTATATTTCCGTACATGTGCACACCGTCTTTTTCATGCTCTGTTTTGGTAGTGCCGGACTGCTCCGTGTAGTTATCATTCTTATGTGCTTCTGTCCTGCTGTAGTTATCTGAGTATGATCCGGTTGTACGATTATAGTTATTATTCTCTGAACCTTCCGTACGGCTGTAATTATCGGTAACTGATCCTGTTGTCTGATCGTAGTTATCTGTTCCGGTTGCTACTCTTTGCGTGTAATTATTGGCAGCAGTTCCGGCTGTCTGGGTGTAGTTCCCTGCTGCCGTTCCGGTTGTCTGTGTATAGTTATCTGTTGCAAGTCCTGACTTCGTTTTTGTACCGGGCTGCATGGTCTGAACCGCTGTTGTCTGGTTGTCTGCTGCCCATGT
>JAZQSP010000052.1:0-31279 GCA_045630205.1 Faecalimonas sp.
TCATCGCATAATCTATATACGATGTTTCCATCGTCTTTTTTAAATCGACTTCCTGGATTTTATCAAAAATATTATCTTCCATTGTCTATTCTCCTGTTTCTAAATATCAAGATTCTTCACATATTTTGCATTTGTTTCGATAAATTCACGTCTCGGTTCTACTTGATCTCCCATTAGAGTTGTAAATGTAAGATCTAACTCAGAAGAAGCTTCTTCATTCATATTTACACGAAGCAAAATTCTGTGCTCCGGATCCATGGTTGTTTCCCAGAGTTGTTCTGCATCCATTTCTCCAAGACCTTTGTAACGCTGAATCTTGTTATTACCGTCTCTTCCTACTTCTGTTAAAATCTGATTTAATTCCTCATCGCTATATGCATACCATACTTTTTTGTTCTTCTCTAACTTATAAAGAGGTGGTTGTGCTAAGTATACATAACCTTGTTTTATTAATTCAGGCATAAAACGATATAGGAATGTTAATAATAATGTACTAATATGAGCACCATCCACATCGGCATCGGTCATAATAATAATTTTATGATAACGTAATTTTGATATATCAAAATCATCATGAATACCGGTACCAAATGCAGTAATCATAGCTTTAATCTCTGCATTTGCATAGATTTTGTCCAATCTTGCTTTTTCTACATTTAATATTTTACCGCGAAGTGGCAAAATAGCCTGAGTTGATCTGTCTCTTGCTGTCTTTGCGGAGCCACCGGCAGAATCACCCTCTACGATGTAAATTTCGCAATTTGCAGGGTCTTTATCAGAACAGTCAGCAAGTTTTCCAGGAAGAGCCATGCCTTCTAATGCAGATTTTCTTCTGGTTAAATCTCTTGCTTTTCTGGCTGCCTCACGTGCTCGCTGCGCCAAAACAGATTTTTCAACTGTTGTTTTTCCTACGTTTGGATTTTGCTCCAAGAAAATTTCTAACTGATTGCTGACAATATTATCAACTGCAGTACGCGCTTCACTGTTACCTAATTTCTGTTTTGTCTGACCTTCAAATTGTGGGTCTGATATTTTAACACTAATAATAGCAGTCAAACCTTCACGAATGTCTTCACCTGTAAGATTTGGTTCACTGTCTTTCAATAATTTATTTTTTCTTGCATACTCATTGAAAGTCTTAGTAAGCGCTTTTCGGAAACCTTCTACATGCATACCGCCTTCCGGAGTTGTAATATTATTTACAAATCCATATGTGCTATCTGTGTAGGAATCATTGTGTTGCATGGCAACTTCTACTAAAACACCTTCCTTTTCGCCTTCACAATAAATAATCTGATCATAAAGAGGAGTTTTTCCTTTGTTCAAATATTGAACAAATTCCTTAATTCCTCCCTCATAATGGAAGGACTTCTCGATCGGCTCTTCCGGACGGTCATCCCTTATTACAATGCGAAGTCCTTTTGTAAGGAATGCCATCTCTCTGAAACGTTGTTTGAGCGTATCAAAATCAAAAACAGTCTCTTCAAAAATCTCTTTGTCAGGTAAAAAGGTAACTTTTGTACCTGTCGTTTCTATATCGCATTCTCCAACTACTTTCAGAGGATACATAACTTTTCCACGTTCATAGCGTTGTTTATGAATTTTACCGTCTTTGCATATTTCTACTTCCAGCCATTCAGAAAGTGCATTTACTACAGAAGCACCTACACCGTGAAGACCGCCGGATACTTTATATCCGCCACCACCGAATTTTCCACCTGCATGAAGAACAGTAAATACAACCTCTACAGCAGGAAGTCCCGCTTTTTGGTTAATTCCGACCGGAATACCGCGACCATTATCTGTAACTGTTGCAGAACCATCTTTATTCAGTGTAATTGTAATTGTATCACATTCACCTGCCAATGCCTCATCTACAGAGTTATCCACAATCTCATATACCAGGTGATGGAGTCCTCTGATAGAGGTACTTCCAATGTACATACCAGGTCTTTTTCTTACTGCTTCCAAACCTTCCAGTATTTGAATCTGATCTGCACCATATTCTACGCTCATAAATTTCCTCCTAATTTTCTTTCGTCACATTCCCTTTTTCTACATGAAAAATTTTATTTATAGAAAAACGTTTGTTTACAAAATCGTCTACTCCCGTACAAGTAATCAATATCTGCACATCGTATATACTATTTAACAAATAGTTTTGCCTGTGTTTGTCTAGTTCAGACAGCACATCATCCAATAAAAGTATTGGAGTATCTTTTGTCACTTGTTTTACAAGTTCTATCTCAGACAATTTAAGAGATAGAGCTGCTGTTCTCTGTTGTCCCTGTGAACCGAATTTACGAATATCCAATTCTCCGGTCATAAAGCAAATATCATCTCGATGAGGTCCAACAGAAGTACTTTTCATTCTAATATCACGTTCTCTGTTTCTTTTAATTGCCTGTTCTAAGTCCATTTCTCCATTAGAAGGTTCATAAGAAATATATAAGTTTTCTTTTCCCCCTGTTAAATGTTCATGCACTTTTCCCACTATTTCATTTAATTGGTAAATAAATAAATTTCTTCTGTCTATAATTTTCTTTCCATAATGAACAAGTTGCATATCCCAAACATCTAAAGTTTCCAAAAGTTCCTGCCTGTCATAAGCGTCTTTAAGTAATTTATTTCTTTGATTTACAATACGATTATAATTAGATAAATCACTTAAATATACTTTATCAAGTTGCGCTAATTCCAGGTCAATAAATCTTCTTCTTTCAGATGGCCCGTTTTTTATAATATTCAAATCTTCCGGTGAAAAGAAAACAATATTTATAATACCAAATAATTCACTGGCCCTTCGAATTGGAATCTTATTAATAGCAATTCCCTTAGGGCTGTTTTTCTTTAAATGGATATCAATCTTAAATGGTACTTCATTCTTTTCTACAATTGCTTCTATGTGAGATTCCTCTTCTCCAAATTTTATCAGGTCCCTATCTTTGGTTCCCCGATGTGATTTTGTAGTTCCGCATAAATAGATAGATTCTAATATATTTGTCTTTCCCTGCGCATTATCACCATAAAAAATATTTGTAGAAGAATCAAATTCCAAATCTAATAGGTCATAATTCCTATAATTTTTCAATTTTAATTGTTTGATTTTCAAAAGAAACTACGTCTCCTTCGTATAATTTTCTTCCTCTTCTTGTATCAACTTCTCCGTTTACCAAAACAAGACCTTCTTGAATAACTTCCTTTGCTTCCACTCCGGAATCAACGAATCCTGCTGCCTTTAAAGCTTGACCAAGTTTGATAAATTCATCTCTTAAATAAATAACTTCCATGTTTACACTCCGGCATTAAAATTTACAGGTAAAATCAAGTATACATACATTTCTTTATCGTCTTTTATAAAGCAAGGTGCTTTTGGATTCATAAGATAAAGTGTAACCTCTTCATCATCAATCACACGCAGAGCATCAATTAAAAATTTAGGATTAAATCCAATAAGCAAATCTTTACCTTCTTTTGAAATAATAATTTCTTCATCCATAGTACCAATCTGCGATTTAATCTTAAGTTCCATAACATCATCCAAAATGTTAATGATAATCGGCTTTTTATCTCCTTCTTTTACAAGAAGAGTAGCTCTGTCAATACAATTTAATAATTCTCTTTTATTAATCTTTACTTTTGTCTCATAATCACTGGATAACATTTGATCAATTCTAAAATATTCACCTTCTATCAAACGTGAAACTACAACAGTATTGTCAAATTCAAATACTATATGATTATTAGTAAACGAAATAATTACTTCACTATCAACTTCTCCCGATAATATTTTACTTACTTCCATAAGTGTCTTTCCAGGAACAACTACTTTTCTCGGACCATAAGTTTCTTTAAGTTCTGTTTTACGAATTGATATTCTATGTCCGTCCAAAGAAACTACACGAAGCATATTTCCTTCAATCTGGAATAATTCACCGGTCATCAATTTATTACTGTCATTATCAGCAATTGAAAAGATAGTTTGTCTGATAATTTCTTTTAAAGTATATTGAGACAATGTAATTGTTTCATTTTTTTCTACATAAGGCAAATATGAAAATTCATCTCCTGCCTTAGAAGAAATATTAAATTTAGCTTTTTCACATGTGATTGTTGTCTGAAGATTCTCATCAGCTTCTATAACTACTTCATTGTCAGGTAGTTTACGAACAATTTCAGAAAAGATTCTGGCATTAATTGCTATCATACCTTTTCTTAAAATATCACCTTCAACAATTGTTTCAATGCCAAGTTCCATATCATTTGCTGTAAATTTAATAAGGTCTGTTGTAGCATCTATTAAAATACATTCTAAGATTGGCATTGTTGTTTTTGATGGTACAGCCTTTGAAACAATACTGACACCTTTTACAAGATTTGATTTTGAACAAATAATTTTCATGTGGATAACTCCTTTCGGTCACTTTTTATGTATATATTTATTAATTATTTTAGTAGTATTAGTAGTAGGGGCTGTGGATATGTTGATAACTGCTCTCAGCCCTTATTTTATAAGGCTTTCCTATGTGGATAACTTAGGGGATAAGTATGTGGAAAACCTGTGGACAAAATGTGGAAAACTTTTTTAATTTTTTTATGTGAAAAGTTATCAACATGTTATCCACACATTATCAACAACTTATCCACATAGTTATCCACATTTTATACTGTTAAACAGGATTAATTTTCTTTTTAATAATATCAATGGTATTACTGAGAGCTTCATCCCTTGTAATCTCATCTGTAACACGATCTACACCATGACTAATAGTAGAATGGTCACGTCCTCCAAGCATAATTCCTATAGATTTCAGTGGAGTATCTGTCATTTCACGACACAAATACATAGCAACTTGTCTTGGAATAGCTACATTCGAACTTCTTTTACCACTCTTTAGATCATAAACAGAGATTGAATAATGTTCTGCTACAATATCTAAAATAAGTTCAGGTGTAATTTGTCTTCCTTCTTCCGGAGAAACAATGTCTTTTAAAGCTTCAGCTGCCAACATAATATTGATTTCTTCATTTTTTAATTTATGAAGTGCAATCAATTTATTGAGAGAACCCTCAAGTTCTCTGATATTTGATTTTACATTTGAAGCTATATATTGCATAACTTCATTTGAAATATTATATCTTTGAAGACCATCCAGTTCTTCTTTTTTACGAAGAATTGCCATTCTTGTCTCATAATCAGGAGATGAAATATCAGCTATAAGTCCCCATTCGAAACGAGTTCTGAGTCTGGCTTCCAAAGTTTCAATATCTTTTGGCGGTTTATCGCTGGAAATAATAATGTGCTTGTGTGCCGCATGAAGATGATTGAATGTATGGAAAAATTCTTCCTGCGTACTTTCTTTTCCTATAATAAATTGTATATCATCAATTAAAAGAACATCAATGTTGCGATACTTTTCTCTAAAAGCAGTAATTGCAGATTCATTGCTTCCACTTGATTTACCACTTTTTAAAGCATCAATCAATTCATTTGTAAATGTTTCGCTCGTTACATATAATACTTTTTTAGAAGGATCCTTTTCTAATATAAAATGTGCAATAGAATGCATCAAATGGGTTTTACCAAGTCCTACTCCTCCGTATAAGAAAAGAGGATTATAAATTTCACCCGGAGATTCTGCAACTGCAAGGGATGCAGCATGTGCAAAATTGTTATTACCGCCAACTACAAATGTATCAAAAGTATATTTAGGATTTAAATTTGCCTGTTCAAACAAATTCATTTTATTATTCGTTTTGGTTGAATGATTTTCTGATGAAAAAGTTTCTGAATCTTCTTCAGTAATAAGATTGATTTTATATTCAATACCGGTGATTTCTTCAATACAAACTTGAAGATATAATAAGTATTTTTTCATAATAAAATCAATGTGTGCTCTTGAAGGAGCAATAATAGATACAGTAGAATCTTTTTCTTCATGTACTTTTAAAGGTAAAATCCAAGTTTTAAAAGAAACATCATATATATCATATTCTATCTTTAATTTTTGAATAATATCATCCCATTTTTCTTTCACTAAGTTCATTACTAATAACTCCTAATCGTACAATTAATATCTGTCAAGATAATATCTCCATAATATTTTACATCAAAAATAGAATGTTATCAAGAATTATTAAATGTGGAAAACGTTATCCACAGTAAAAAACATTGTAAAAATAAGGAAAATTAGTCATAAAAAAATATTTATCCACATATAATTCACAACTTATCCACATAAAAACCAATAGTTATCCACATTTTGTTGATAAAATTGTGGATAACTTCTGCTTGACGTGGAACCATTTTTTTACTATAATAATGCGTGGTATGAAAACATGAAAATACTTATATTGTTATGATATATAGGTTTGAAAAGAATCAAGGAGGTGGATATCAATGAAAATGACATTCCAACCAAAAAAGAGATCTAGATCAAAAGTTCACGGATTTAGAGCAAGAATGAGTACAGCTGGCGGAAGAAAAGTTTTAGCAGCCAGAAGAGCAAAAGGAAGAAAAGTATTATCAGCGTAGGCCGCAAGTATGTGGCCTTTTCTTCTATATAAAAATGAGGTTTAAAAATGAAAAATAAGGATTTTCAGATTATTTATAAAAAAGGAAAGTCTTATGCAAATAAGTATCTGATTATGTATGTACTTAATAATAAGGAAGAAGAAAATCGCTTAGGAATTTCGGTAAGTAAAAAAGTAGGAAATAGTGTCGTAAGACATCGTATTACAAGACTAATCAGAGAAAGTTATCGATTACAAAAAGAAAAATTTCAATCAGGGTATGATATTGTCGTCATTGCTCGTTCAAACGCAAAAGACAAAAGCTATGATGAAATAAAAGGTGCACTACTGCATTTAGGAAAACTTCATAATATTTTGGAAGAATCATTGGAGAATTAAACATTGAAAAACATATTTATAGGACTGATTAAGTTTTATAGAAAACATATATCGGGAATGAAGACTAACCCAACATGTAAATTCATACCTACATGTTCAGAATACGGTATAGAAGCAATTGAAAAGTATGGTGCTTTAAAAGGTGGTCTTCTTACGATATGGAGAATTTTACGTTGTAACCCTTTTTCAAAAGGGGGGTATGATCCTGTACCTTAATTGGTAATTTTATTTGGAGGATAAAAACATGGGAATTTTATTGACACAGAGAGGTGGCTTAATAGGACCAATTGCAAAATTATTTGGTTTTATTATGAATGCAATCTTTGAAGCATTGAGTTTAATCGGAATAGAGAACATTGGTCTTTCCATTATTCTATTTACAATTATCATTTATATGCTGATGCTTCCAATGCAGATAAAACAACAGAAATTTTCAAGAATTTCTGCTGTTATGAATCCTGAGATTCAAGCGATTCAAAAAAAATATGCAAATAAAAAAGATCAGGCATCTATGTATAAGATGCAGGAAGAAACAAAACTTATTTATGAAAAATACGGTACATCACCAACAGGGGGGTGCCTTGGTTCTTTAATTCAACTTCCGTTTTTATTTGCGTTGTGGCCGGTAGTTCAGAATATTCCGGCTTATGTAAATGGTTTAAAAGAAGCTTATAATAAATTTAACTTAATTGATCAGATTAAAGCTACAGAAGGATATCAAAAGATATTAGAAAATTTTGTTTCCAGCAATAAAATTATGATTGAAGCTGATAAAATTAAGGGAACAAATTCTATCGTAGATATTTTATATAAATTACAAGATAATACTTGGGATGGTCTTGCAGAGGCATTTCCTAAATTAGCTGATAGTATCGAACAAACACAGGAATATATCAGAGGGTATAACTATTTTCCAACATCAAATTTCGGTATTAATATAGGAGAGACTCCTTCTGCTATGTTTTCAGAAGCTATTGCCAATGGATTTTCTATTGCAACAATCGGACTTATCATTGTTGCCGTATTAATTCCGATTCTTGCAGGTCTTACACAGTGGCTGAGTGTTAAAATTTCTCAGAATGCAATGCAGTCACAGAATAATAAGAAGCAAGATGACAATGCAATGGTTCAGCAGATGAATACAATGATGAAGATTATGCCACTTATGTCAGTCTTCTTCTGTTTTACAATGCCATCCGGTCTTGGTCTTTACTGGATTACAAGTGCCGTGGTAAGAACTGTTCAGCAGGTATTTATCAATAAAAGTTTGAATAAGAAATCAATCGACCAGATTGTAGAAGAAAATTCACAAAAAGCTGCAAAAAAACGCAACAAAGCAAACAAAGCAGACGGTAAAAATATCAACAATATGGCTACGAAATATACAAGACGTATTGAAGAGATGAAAGCGGAAGCAATTGCTGAAGCAGAAAAAAGACCAACTTCAAATGCAAAATCGGGAAGCTTGGCTGCCAAAGCAAACATGGTAAGTGATTATAACAATCGTAATAATAAATAACCAGGGAGGGTTAAATATGAATAAAGTAACAGTATCCGCAAAGACAGTTGAAGATGCTTTAACAGAAGCAAGCATTGAACTCGGTCTTGCAAGTACAGAACTCGATTATGAAGTAATTGAAAAAGGAAGTGCAGGCTTCTTAGGAATTGGTGCAAAACAGGCAGTTATTACCGCTTGGAAGAAGGTAGAAGAAAAACCGAAAAAAGAAAAAAAGGTAGAGAAGAAACCTGAAAAAAAAGTTGAAAAAGTCGAGGAAAAACCAGTAGAAGTTAAGGAAGAAAAAAAAGTAATAGAAGTTTCAGAAGAAGTTGAAGTTACTGAAAAAGAAGAAAAATTAGCTGAAGTAGAACCTCAGACGAAAGAAGCTTGTGAAAAATTCTTAAAAGATGTTTTAAAATCAATGGATATGGAAGTTACACTTACATCTGAGATTGATGAAGATGGTGCTCTCAGTATCACCATGGAAGGTGAGAATATGGGAATTCTCATTGGAAAAAGAGGACAGACATTAGATTCTCTTCAATATTTAACAAATCGTGTTGCAAATAAAATGCAGGATGGTTATGTAAGAGTTAAGTTAGATACCGAAAATTATCGTGCAAGAAGAAAAGAAACTCTTGAAAATCTTGCAAAGAATATTGCACACAAAGTAAAGAGAACAAAGAGAGCTGTTTCATTAGAGCCAATGAATCCTTATGAAAGAAGAATTATTCATTCTGCTCTTCAAGGTGATAAATATATCTCAACACACAGTGAAGGTGAAGAACCATATAGACGTGTAGTTGTAACATTGAACAGAAAATAATTATTTAAGAAGCACTTTTGATTGAAAGTGCTTCTTTTATTCCTTATAATAGGTAGAGAAGAAAATAATAATAGTCTTGAAAGGAATATTATGAAAAAAGATACAATTGCTGCTATTGCTACTGCTATGTCCAATTCCGGGATCGGAATTGTAAGAATCAGTGGCGCAGAATCCTTGGATATTGTTAAAAAAATTTATAAAGGAAAACAACTGCAAGATCATGCAATTCATTATGGTTATATCATAGATGGTGCAGAGACAATTGATGAAGTTCTTGTCATGGTTATGAAAGGACCTCATAGTTTTACGGGTGAAGATACCGTCGAGATTAATTGTCATGGCGGAGTTTATGTTGTAAAAAGAATTTTGGAAACAGTTATTAAATATGGTGCCAGGCCTGCAGAGCCCGGAGAATTTACCAAACGTGCATTTTTAAATGGTAAGATGGATTTGTCTCAAGCCGAGGCAGTTATTGATATTATCAATTCCAAAAATGAATATGCATTGAAAAGTTCTGTCAGTCAGCTAAAAGGAAATGTTCAAAAGAAAATAAAAGAGATTCGTGCTGAAATCTTATATCACACTGCATTTATAGAGACAGCGCTTGATGACCCGGAACATATTAGTGTGGATGGCTATGGGGAAAAGCTGAAAGCAACTGTGGATAATTTACTAACAGAATTAGAACAGTTATTAAAAAGTGCCGATAACGGTAGAATGATAAAAGAAGGTATTAAGACAGTTATCCTTGGAAAACCTAATGCCGGTAAATCGTCTCTATTAAATGTACTCGTGGGTGAAGACCGAGCAATTGTAACTGATATAGCAGGAACAACACGAGATGTTTTGGAGGAATCTATTCAGCTTCAGGGTATTAGTTTAAATGTGATAGATACGGCAGGAATCCGTGATACGGACGATGTTGTGGAAAAAATCGGTGTGAACAAGGCAAAAGAACAGGCCGAAGAAGCAGATTTGATTATCTATGTTGTCGATTCATCCAGAGAATTAGACCAAAATGATTTTGATATCATAGACATGATTCGTGATAAAAAATCGATTATCTTATTAAATAAATCGGACCTTACTACGATTGTCACAAAAGATATGGTAAAATCATATATTGATCAACCAATGATAGAGATTTCTGCTAAGAAAGAAAGTGGAATTCAGGAATTAGAAGAAACTCTAAAAAATATGTTTTTCGATGGAGAAATTTCGTTTAATGATGAAGTGTATATCACCAATATTCGTCATAAAACAGCAATAAACGATGCTTACGAAAGCTTAAAAAAAGTAATATTCAGTATAGAAAACGATATGCCGGAGGACTTCTACTCTATTGATTTGTTAGATGCTTATGAAGCTCTTGGAAGTATAACCGGTGAAACGATAGGAGAAGATTTGGTAAATGAAATATTCAGCAAATTCTGTATGGGAAAATAAAGATGAAGTAGACGTCGCAGTTATAGGTGCCGGACATGCCGGTTGTGAGGCCGCGCTTGCATCTGCAAGGCTTGGACTTCGCACCATTGTTTTTACAGTCAGTGTGGATAGTATTGCTTTGATGCCATGTAATCCAAATATAGGCGGTAGCTCTAAAGGACATCTGGTTCGAGAAATAGACGCGCTCGGTGGAGAGATGGGAAAAGTAATTGACCGGACATTCATTCAGTCAAAGATGCTGAATAAGTCAAAAGGTCCTGCGGTTCATTCTCTTCGTGCGCAGGCCGACAAGTCAAATTATACACGAACAATGAGAAAGGTTCTTGAAAATCAAGAAAATCTTGAAATAAAACAAGCAGAAATTACAGATATTCTTACAGAGGATGGTAAAGTGACCGGTGTTCAGACATATTCAGGAGCTATTTATAAATGTAAGGCAGTGATTCTGTGTACAGGAACCTATCTCAAGGCAAGATGTATTTATGGGGAAATCAGCAATGCAACCGGACCGAATGGTCTACAGGCAGCAAATTACCTAACAGATTCATTAAAAAGTTTGGGAATCGAAATGTATCGATTTAAAACGGGAACTCCTGCACGAATTGACAAACGCTCTATTGATTTTACAAAAATGGAAGAACAATTTGGAGATGAACGTGTAGTTCCATTCTCATTCACGACAAATCCGGAGGATGTTCAGATTGAACAGGCATCTTGCTGGCTTACTTATACAAATGAAAAGACTCATGAAATTATTCGTGCAAATTTAGACCGCTCTCCTCTCTTCTCCGGAATGATAGAGGGAACGGGTCCACGCTACTGCCCTTCTATTGAGGATAAAGTAGTAAAATTTGCTGATAAGAACAAACATCAGGTCTTTATTGAGCCGGAAGGTCTTGATACCAATGAAATGTATGTAGGGGGAATGTCAAGTTCACTTCCTGAAGACGTACAATATGCAATGTATCGCAGCGTGGCAGGGTTAGAAAACGTAAAGATTGTGAGAAATGCTTATGCAATTGAGTATGATTGCATTGATGCAAGACAGCTCTATCCTACTTTGGAATTTAAGAAAATTGATGGTCTGTATAGTGGTGGACAGTTTAACGGCAGTTCCGGTTATGAAGAGGCCGCAGCACAAGGCCTGATTGCCGGAATCAATGCAGCACTTAAGATATTAGGCCGTGAACAGATCGTCATTGATCGTTCAGAAGGTTATATAGGTGTACTTATCGATGACCTTGTGACAAAAGAGAGTCATGAACCATATCGAATGATGACATCCCGAGCAGAATATCGTCTTTTGCTTCGTCAGGATAATGCTGATCAGCGATTGACTCAAATTGGACATGAGGTAGGACTAATTTCCGACGAAAGATATCAATATTTGTTAGATAAAGAAGAGATTATTATATCTGAGGTAGAACGACTAGAACACACAAATATTGGTGCAAATCAAGAAGTACAGGAATTATTAAAAGAATATGACAGTACTCCTCTCAATTCAGGTACAACATTGGCGGAATTGATTCGCAGACCGGAATTATCTTATGAAATTTTGACGCCAATTGACAAAAAACGCGCACTTATACACAAATGTGAGCAAAAAAATGTGGATAATGTGGATAAGTTATGCCAAGAAGTAATGGAACAAGTTAATATTAACATCAAATATGATGGATATATTAAACGTCAGCAAAAGCAGGTTGAACAGTTTAAAAAGCTTGAAAGCAAGAAAATACCGGAAGATATTGATTATGATGTAATCAAAAGCCTCCGCATAGAAGCGGTTCAAAAATTAAAACACTACCGCCCTATCTCCATTGGACAGGCCTCCAGAATATCTGGTGTTTCTCCTGCTGATATATCCGTTCTCTTAGTATATCTAGAAAGCTATAGAAGGTAAGAAAACATGAGTCAAATATTTGAAAATAAACTGAATGCATTGGGAATTGTTTTAACAGATACACAAAAACAACAATTTGACAAATTCTACGAATTACTTGTAGAATGGAACAAGGTGATGAATCTTACTGGTATAACAGAATATGAGGAAGTGAATGAAAAGCATTTTGTGGATAGTGTATCACTTGTTAAGGCAATTGATATCAACAAAATAGATACTGTAATTGATATTGGAACCGGAGCTGGTTTTCCCGGAATACCATTAAAGATTGCATTTCCACATTTAAAAGTAGTCCTATTGGATTCATTAAATAAAAGAATTAACTTTTTAAATACGGTAATCAAGGAATTAGGATTAACAGATATTGAAACAATCCATGGACGCGCAGAGGACTATGCAAAACAAACTGAATATAGAGAACAGTTTGACTTATGTGTATCTCGTGCAGTAGCAAACCTCTCTACCCTTTCGGAATACTGCTTGCCTTATGTAAGAGTTGGAGGAATGTTTATTCCATATAAATCAGGTGAAATCGACGATGAAGTGCAACAGGCAGAGAACGCAATTCGTATATTGGGTGGAAAATTAAATGAAGTTATCAAATTTCAATTGCCAAGCACAGAAGTCAATCGTTCTTTTGTAAAGGTAAATAAAATACAGAATACTGCAAAAAAATATCCAAGAAAAGCGGGTTTACCTACAAAAGAGCCATTGTCCTGATATTATTGGCCCGATAGATGTTTCACGTGAAACATTAATAAGAAAAAAATGCAAAATCTACAATGTTTCACGTGAAACATTGTAGATTTTTTTAGGGAAACGTGGTACAATATTCACGTAAGCAATTTGTACTTTGTACTTTTTTGTAGGGTGAATACCCGTGAACGAAAGAGCCGTAGGCTCTTGAGTTGACACTACCAATAATAAAAGGGGTTATACAACATGGGAAGAATTATAGCTGTT
Source organism: Faecalimonas sp. (assembly GCA_045630205.1). Classification (GTDB taxonomy): domain Bacteria; phylum Bacillota; class Clostridia; order Lachnospirales; family Lachnospiraceae; genus Faecalimonas. Next base: position 13,552 of record JAZQSP010000052.1, read on the forward strand.
GCCAACCAAAAAGGCGGCGTGGGAAAAACAACCACATCTATTAATTTATCTTCTTGTTTAGCTGCATTAGGAAAAAAAGTTCTCTCAATTGATATGGATCCACAAGGAAACATGACGAGTGGATTGGGAATTGACAAGAACGGTGTGGAATATACAATTTATGACTTGATACTTGGCGAAGCAAGTATTGATGAAGTAATCTGCAAAGATACGATAGAAAATCTGGATGTTTTACCTTCAAATGTTGATTTATCGGCAGCGGAAATTGAGTTAATAGGTGTAGAAGAAAAAGAATTTATTGTACATAAAGAGGTGGAAAAGGTTAGAGATAACTATGATTTTATCATTATTGACTGTCCGCCTTCCTTAAATACACTCACTATTAACGCGATGACAACTGCGGATAGCGTACTTGTGCCAATTCAGTGTGAATATTATGCATTGGAAGGTTTAAGTCAATTGATTCATACGATTGAATTGGTAAAAGCCCGCTTGAATCCGGATTTATACATTGAAGGTGTTGTTTTCACAATGTATGATGCAAGAACAAATTTATCTTTGCAGGTTGTGGAGAATGTAAAAGATAATTTACAACAAACTATCTACAAAACAATCATTCCGAGAAATATTCGTCTTGCAGAAGCACCAAGTCATGGATTGCCAATCAATTTATACGATGCAAAGTCTGCAGGTGCGGAAAGTTATATGCTTTTAGCAGAAGAAGTAATCAATAAAGGAGAAGAATAATGGCGGCAAAAAGAGGGGGTCTTGGAAAAGGACTTGATAGTCTGATTCCGGAAGGAAAAACAAAACCAATATCAAATAGTAGTAAAACTGTGGAAAAAGAAGTAAAAACCATAGAGCAGTTGGTTAAGATAAGTAAAATTGAGCCAAATCGTGAACAACCGAGAAGACATTTTGAAGAAGATGCTTTATTAGAACTGGCAGATTCTATCAAACAATTTGGTGTACTTCAACCACTATTAGTTCAGAAAAAAGGTGACTTTTATGAGATTATTGCAGGAGAAAGAAGATGGAGAGCTGCGAAGTTAGCCGGAATCAAAGAAGTCCCTGTTATCATAAAAGATTATACCAAGCAGGAAATTGTTGAAATTGCTTTGATTGAGAATATTCAAAGAGAAAATTTAAATCCTATCGAAGAAGCTATGGCATACAAGAGATTGTTGACAGAGTTTCAGCTGAAACAGGATGAGGTGGCAGAACGTGTTTCAAAGAGTAGAACTGCTGTTACCAATTCTATGCGCTTACTTAAATTAGATGACAAGATTCAACAGATGATCGTAGATGATATGATTTCTACCGGACATGCAAGAGCATTATTGGCAATAGAGGATAAGGAAGAACAGTATAATCTTGCAACACGAATCTTTGATGAAAAGCTCAGTGTAAGAGAAGTAGAAGCAATTATCCGACAAATGAAGAATCCAAAGGTTCCAAAAGAAAAAAAGGTAATTGAGAATTCTTTCATTTATAAAGACTTAGAAGAAAAAATGATTTCAGTTATCGGAACAAAGGTTAGTGTTAACCAAAAAGGCAAGGGTAAAGGCAAAATTGAAATAGAATACTATTCGGAGGCGGAACTCGAACGTATATTCGATTTATTAATGTCGGTGACACAGAGTTAAACTAGAAAAAAGGGGAAATAATAAATGGAAAGCAAAATATTGGAAGCACTGGGTATTGATTTGGGCATTCTCATTATTTCACTGTTTGTGTTGATTGTGATTTTGTTCATTTTAGTAATCAGCGTCAATATGAAATATACAAGATTAAAGTCCAGTTATAATTCCTTTATGAGAGGAAAAGATGGCAAGACCTTGGAGGACAGTATTTTTGAAAGATTTGAAGAATTGGATCATCTTACGGAATTATCTTTAAAAAATCGTCAGGCAATCAGAAAGGTTAACGAAGAGATGATGTCCAATTATCAAAAAGTAGGCATCGTAAAATATGATGCATTTCAGGAGATGGGCGGCAAGCTGAGTTTTGCACTTACTTTATTGGACGGAAACAACAATGGTTATATTATTAACTCTATGCATAGTAGAGAAGGATGTTATAATTATATAAAAGAAATTGTGAAGGGCGAAAGTTATATTGAACTTTCTGAAGAAGAAGCAGAATCTTTGGACAGAGCAATTTTTCAAGAAACACTAGGATTGTAAATGAGGAGGACAAGAATATGTTAGACATTAAATTTTTGAGAGAGAATCCTGAGGTTGTAAAACAAAACATCAGAAACAAGTTTCAGGACAGCAAATTACCATTAGTAGATGAGGTAATTGCATTAGATATTAGAAATAGAGAAATTAAGCAGGAAGTAGAGGGACTTCGTGCAGAGAAGAATAAAATTTCTAAAATGATTGGTGCTTGTATGGCGCAAGGCAAGAAAGAGGAAGCAGAAGAGTATAAGAAACAAGTTGCTGCAAATGCAGGAAGAACCGAAGAACTTTCAAAAGAAGAGAAAGAAGTAGAAGAAAAAATTAAAACAATTATGATGACAATTCCAAATATTATTGATCCATCGGTACCGATAGGTAAAGATGACAGTGAAAATGTGGAATTACAGAAATTCGGTGAGCCGGTTGTTCCGGAGTATGAGATTCCATACCACACAGAAATTATGGAGAAATTCAATGGTATCGATTTGGAAGCGGCCGGAAAAGTTGCCGGAAACGGTTTCTACTATTTAATGGGTGACATCGCAAGATTACATTCAGCGGTTATCTCTTATGCGCGTGATTTCATGATTGATAAAGGATTCACTTATTGCATTCCGCCATACATGATTCGCAGCAACGTAGTTACAGGTGTTATGAGTTTTGCTGAGATGGAGAACATGATGTACAAAATCGAGGGTGAAGACCTTTACTTAATCGGCACCAGTGAGCACTCTATGATTGGTAAATTTATTGATACTATGTTAGAGGAAGAAAAACTTCCACAGACATTGACTTCTTATTCACCATGTTTCCGTAAAGAAAAAGGCGCGCATGGTATTGAGGAACGCGGTGTTTATCGTATTCACCAGTTTGAGAAACAAGAGATGATTGTTGTATGTAAACCAGAAGAAAGTATGGATTGGTATGAAAAGATGTGGAGATATACCGTTGATTTGTTCCGTTCACTAGACATTCCGGTTCGTCAGTTAGAATGTTGCTCGGGAGATTTAGCAGACCTCAAGGTAAAATCTTGTGACGTGGAAGCTTGGTCACCAAGACAAAAGAAATATTTCGAGGTAGGTAGCTGTTCAAATCTTGGAGATGCACAGGCAAGAAGACTTGGTATTCGTGTAAAAGGAGCTAACGGAAAATACTTTGCGCACACACTGAATAATACAGTGGTTGCTCCTCCGAGAATGTTAATTGCATTCTTGGAAAACAATCTACAGGCAGATGGAAGCATTCGAATTCCGGAAGCTTTAAGGCCATACATGGGTGGAAAAGAAGTAATCAAATAGTTTTATGATAGGAGTTTGTAAGCAAGCTCCTATATCATGTTTCCTTAGTTAAATGGATATAACAAGTGCCTCCTAAGCACTAGTTGTGGGTTCGATTCCCGCAGGAAACGTCAAAAAACGTCTATGGATTTATTTCCATAGACGTTTTCAATTAAAGTAAGGTTATTCTCCTTTGATAAACAGGATACCTAGAGTTCCCGGGCCACAGTGACTTGAGATAACACCGCCTGCACGGGTAACAAGAATCTCATCAAATTTTTCTAATGATTCTAAGTAATTACGCATTTCGCTGATAATATCATCTTCACAGCCTGAATGTGTGATAAATACACGATCCTTTTTTGCGTTTTTCAAATCTTCTTCCAAATCTTTTGCATAAGACAGGATAACAGAATTCATTTTTCCGCGATATTTTTTATTAGCACCCATCTTACCATTTTCAACAACAATCTTAGGATGGAGTTTTAATGCGCCACCAGCCAATGCCGCCACGCTGCTGCAACGACCTCCTCTGTGGAGATAGGTCAATGTATCAACCACAAAACTTGCACTAACGCGAGGTTTTAATTCTTCGATTCTTGCCACAATCTCATCAGCTGTATGCCCTTCTTGTGCCATAATGGCTGCTTCAATTACAAGAAGTCCAATTCCGGTAGAAAGATTTGCCGAATCAATAACATGTATTTTATCTTCAGCTTCCAAATCCTCTGCAGCAAGACGCATTACATTATTGTTTGCCGACATCGTGCTGGAAATTGAAAAGGCAATAATCTCATCTCCATTTTTAATATATGGTTCAAACAATTCTATTACCTCAATCATAGACGCGGCAGAAGTCTTTGGTGTTGTATTATTTGCATCTGCCCATGTGTATATCTCGTCAGGTGTTATGGTCACGCCATCCTGATATTCTTTCTCGTCTAAATGAATGTGTAGTGGTAAAATTGCAATGTCATATTTTTCAATTAACTCTTTTGACAAGTCACAAGTACTGTCGGAAATAATTTTAATCATATTAAGTCCTCCTAAACATAGACTACATTATATAGGAAGATAATAATTTTTTCAAGAGAACATAAAAAAAGTAAATAATTCTTGATTTTTCTAATTAAGAGGACTATACTTGTCTGTGGTTAAAAACTGGAAGGAGAGAAAACAGCTATGAATATATTATTATCAGTATCAATCGCCCTCTTAGCAGGGCTTCTTATGACAAGATTATTTAAGCCATTCAAGTTGCCGGACGTAACAGCATATTTGATTGCAGGTGTGTTAATCGGACCTTACTGTATAGGAGCACTTGGAATTGGTGGATTGGGATTTGAGAGCATGGATGCGGTACATGCACTTGGACTTATGGCTGATGTAGCGCTTGGATTTATCGCATTTTCAATTGGTAGCGAATTCCGTTTGGAAGAACTAAAAAAGACAGGAAAGCAGGCATTCGTAATTGGTATTTTTCAAGCATTAGTTGCAACACTATTTGTTGACCTTGCATTATATGCAGTACATATGGCAATGCCGGACAAATTATCATTGCCACAACTTATTGTACTTGGAGCTATCGCAACAGCAACAGCCCCTGCAGCAACACTTATGGTTGTTCGTCAGTACAAGGCAAACGGTCCTCTTACAAAATTATTGCTCCCTATCGTTGCACTTGATGACGCAGTAGGACTTATCGTTTTTGCTGTATCATTTGGTATTGCGAAGACACTTCTCAGCGGACAGGTAGATTTGGTATCTATCATTGTAAATCCATTGATGGAGATTTTATGCTCGTTAGTTCTTGGTGCAATCATGGGATGGATTTTGACACAGTTGGAAAAAATGTTCCATTCAAATACAAACCGTTTGAACTTGGCTACAGGATTTGTGTTTTTAACAGTAGCACTTTCTATGTTGGATTTCCATGTAGGCCCTGTGCATGTTAGCTTCTCTTCATTATTAGTATGTATGATGATGGGAACGATATTCTGTAATATCTGTCCATTATCCGAAGACTTGATGCAGCGTTCTGACAAATGGACATCTCCGCTTCTTGCAACATTCTTTGTAATCAGCGGTGCAGAACTTGAGCTCAATGTATTTGCTGATATTGCAATCGTAGGTATTGGTGTTGTATATATCCTTTTCCGTTGTCTTGGAAAATATACTGGTACACTTGTAAGTGCAAAGGCAACCAAATGTGAACCGCAGATATGTAAATATCTCGGTATTACCTTGTTCCCACAGGCGGGAGTTGCTCTTGGCATGTGCAGTATCGTTGCTTCCTCAACAGATTTTGGAAGCGAGGGAGCGCTCATTCGCAACATTACATTATTCGCAGTTTTGATTTATGAATTAGTAGGTCCTCTTATGACAAGACAGGCTCTTATGTCTGCTGGAGAAATCAAACCGATGGAACAACATGTCAAAGACCGTCGCCAAATCAAGCTGGAAGAAGCAAAAAACAAAAAATTATAAAATTATCTATAGAATCCGCGTTGATAAGACGCGGATTTTTGTTTATAATAATAGAAAGTTTTATTTGGGAGTTATTGTAAATGAAGTTAAAAAAAGTATTATTATCTCTCGGAATGGCAGTTGCCGTTTTTGCAAATTGTATGCAAGTAGGAGCCGTAAATATTGTGCAGGTACCTGCTGAAGAGATTGAAGGAGTATATAACCAAAGAGTAGACTCGAACCAATGGACAAGCTGGCTAAAAGGACCGCACATCTATAGCGAGGCAGGCATTGTAATGGATGCAGACAGCGGAGCGATTCTGTATGCAAAGAATATTGATAATCCACATTATCCGGCAAGTATTACGAAGATGCTGACAGGTCTGGTTGCACTTGAAAATAATGAACTTACAGATATCGTAACAATCACGCCGGATGATTATAATTTCCTCAAAAGAGGAGATAATCATATCGGTCTGAAAAAGGACGAACAGATTACGATGGAGGATGCTCTTCATGGAACTTTGCTTGCGTCCGGAAACGAAGTGGCACATGCCGTAGCAAGTAATACAGAAGGCGGCTATGATAATTTTATCATGCTCATGAATGAAAAGGCGAAGGAGCTTGGTTGTCAAAATTCCAATTTTGTAAATTCGCACGGACTTCATGATGATAATCATTATACTTCTGCACGGGATATGGCACTTATTGGTTCGGCATGCTTTCAGAATGCAGATTTTATGCGAATTACGGGAACCAGAGAATATACCATACCAACTACCAATGTAACTGATGAGACACGAACCATCGCGCAGCATCACAAGATGATGTTCAGTTGGAGAAGTCAGTATTATGAGTATTGTGTAGGTGGAAAGACTGGATACACGGACAAAGCGCTTAACACCTTGGTAACCCTTGCATCTAAAGATGGTGTGAATCTGGTGGCTGTTGTTCTTCGAACACATGGAACCGGTAATACCTACAACGATACAAGAGCAATGCTTGACTATGCGTTTGAAAATTTCAGCAAGGTGTCGGTTACCGAAGAGATGGTGGAGGTCAATGGACTTAAGTCCATCGATGAGGATGCACATGTGACGCTTCCGTTGGGGATAACCTTTGAACAACTGAACCACATTGTGGAAAATCCGACAGATTTGGGCGACAAAAGCGGAAAACTCATCTACACTTATGAGGGACAACCTGTAGGAGATGTGGAATTCACCATTACGGATGAATACTACAATCAGATTCATGGAATTGAAGATGTCAAAGAGAAGGATGAAGCGAAGAAAAAGACAGATAAAGGAACTGTTCTTGGCATCGTCATAAAGATTGTATTTGGAATTCTCGGTGTCGCTTTTATACTATTTCTTTTATTATTATGCTATGTGGCATATCGCAGATACCAGATTAGGAAAAGAAGAAAAGTGAGACGGAGGAAACGTCAGAGAGAGCTTGAGCGTCAGAGATACTTGGAGCGAATGCAGGATAGAGATATGGATTAATAGAAAAGTAGTTATTCACACAATGCAAAGTGGATAACTACTTTTTATAAGTATAACGAATAAATAAATAAACATTGCTAAAGCTCCAAAAAACGACTGAAAACTTAAAATAAACCCCATAATAAACAAATAGTATTGCAAAAAATGTTAAAATGTTATACAATTAATACGAGGTTAATCATGTAAGGAATCGAAGATGGTGTTTTGCAATGTTTTGTGCATTGAGAAGGAGGGGATACCAATGAGAAATTAATTACTTGATTAATTTTTTTATTTATTATAGATGGTAATGCAGATTACTTATAATGAAATAAAAAAGGATAGAGGTAGATATGAATAAGAATAGATGGTTATGTGTCATTATGACCGTGATTTTCATATTAAACATTACGGCATGTAATAATTTAGAAAAGGATGTATCTAAGGTTTATTCAATAAAGAAGGAAATTGGAAATCTGAATGAAGATTCCCACATGTCTTTTAAGATGCTTCCGTCTCCACCGAAAAAGAAAGAAACATCAAACATTGCTATAATTGAAGAAGTGTTAATATGTATTGATAATTCTTTAGACAAACCAATAGAAGAAAAGTCTTTAAAAGGTTGGGAAATTTTTATTCAGATTGAAAATGGAGATAAAAGCATAGATATATCTATTATAGGAGACAAAATACAAATCAATAATGCTTGGTATCAAGTACAGGAAACGTTAAAAAGAGATTTAACTAAAATATACGATAACATGGAGGAATAAGTAAAATGTTAAAAATAAAAAAAAGAATGTCTATAATCTTGATATTAATAATAATGACTTTAGTACCGTTAAGGGTAATGGCAAGTAATCCTAGAGTACAACCATCAAATTTATTAATAAGCAAAGTTGAAGAATTAGTATCTAGTTATGATTCGGTAACGTTGGGTAAACATGTACCTCTTTATAATATAGACAATGAAGTAATTGCTTATCTTTTTGAACTTGAGCCACGAGGATATGTAATTATTAACGAGGAAGGAATTATTGTTGAGTATTCCATAGAAAATAATTTTAGAGCCACAGGAAATGATAAAATTTACTATGGAGGACCATTAAAGTATTATAGAAAAAATGAAACTTTATATATGGATATATTATCAGGGAAAAGTGTATCCAAAGAGGCTCTTTCAAATACAATAACAACTTATAAAGAAGATACTGAAAATGCTCAGCAGAAACTCTGTAAAGACATAGGAGAAACAAATGGAATAGTGTCTACTAGAGCAGGTAGTTCTTATAGTATTCCAGGAACAACAAGAAAATACAAATATAATCCAGATGGAATATGTGGTTCTACCGCAGCTGCAATTTTACTGATGTATTATGATGATTATATTGATTCAAATATGGTAACCTCTCAATATACGACAACTGATGGTATTAAATTAATTCAATATCTAAGACCATATATAGACGGAAGCCAACCAGGAAGCACCACATCTGATGTTGTAGTAGGATTATACATTTATCTAGATTCGCGAGGGTTAAGTCAACAGTATAGTTCTTCGTCTGTAGTTGGATTTACATATGCACAATATACTTATGTGATTCGACAAGACAAACCAGCAATTGTAGGGTTAGCTAATCATCCGAATTTAGGTAACCATTGGGTTGTAGGACATGGATATACAATCCGTGGAAGTGCAAAATATCTTGAAATAAATGATGGGCATGGTGCAATAGGTGTAGTTATAAATATGGATTATGTTGATGATCTTATATATATATATTAGAACACAAAGAGAGTGTGAACAAGTTTAGGGTTCAGCAGAATGACAACGAGGTAAAATCATTAGCAGAGTGCAGACACTTTGATTTACACAGAAAATCCAGAAACAACAAAAGAAGTGAAGAAAATGTAGTTAAATATTTGAAACAAGAATATACTTCATTTTTCAAAGAAACCCTTGACGAATCAAGGGTTTCTTCTTATAATAAAGGCGTTATATGAAAAAACGATGACGAAGACAGTAGAATATATTTCAAAATCACAGCGAGTCGGGGATGGTGTGAGCCTGATATGAGTAGAATATATTTGAAAATCACTTCCGAGTTGCAGCGCTGAACGGCATTCGAGATTCTAAATAAGTGCTGACGGCTTTCTACCGTTAACAAGAACACATATGATAGTATGATGTAATAGGTGGTTGACAAATAATTGCAGTATGCTCTTATCCTTTTACAGGATAGGAGTTTTTTTTGTTCCTATATACATCAAAAAAGGAGGAAATGAAATGTATCAGAAAGTATCGACAGACCTTAAGTTTGTAGACCGCGAAAAGAAAACAGAAAAGTTTTGGGCTGACAATCACATTTTCGAGAAGAGTATGGAAAATCGCAAAGAGGGCGAGACATACACATTCTACGATGGCCCACCGACAGCCAATGGTAAGCCGCATATCGGACACGTTTTAACTCGTGTTATCAAGGACATGGTGCCAAGATACCGCACAATGAAGGGTTACATGGTTCCAAGAAAAGCAGGATGGGATACCCATGGTCTTCCAGTTGAGCTTGAAGTAGAAAAAATGCTTGGCATTAACGGAAAAGAGCAGATTGAAGAGTATGGTCTTGCACCATTTATCGCTCACTGTAAAGACAGTGTATGGAAATATAAAGGTATGTGGGAAGGATTCTCATCTACTGTAGGTTTCTGGGTAGATATGGAGAACCCATACATCACATACGACAACAACTTTATCGAGTCAGAGTGGTGGGCATTAAAACAAATCTGGGACAAAGGACTTCTTTACAAGGGTTATAAGATTGTGCCTTACTGCCCACGTTGTGGAACACCTCTTTCAAGCCACGAAGTTGCGCAAGGTTATAAGGATGTAAAAGAACGCTCTGCAATCGCAAGATTCAAAGTGAAAGGCGAAGAGGCATATATCCTGGCATGGACAACAACACCTTGGACATTGCCATCGAACGTTGCACTTTGTGTGAATCCAAATGAAACTTATGTAAAAGTTAAAAATGGTGAATACACATACTATATGGCAGAAGCTTTGGTAGAATCTGTATTAGAAGGTGATGTGGAAGTATTAGAGTCTTATGTGGGTAAAGACCTCGAAGGCAAAGAGTACGAACCATTATTTTCCTTTGCACAGTTAAATAAAAAGGCATATTATGTAACATGTGACACCTATGTAACACTGACAGATGGTACAGGTGTGGTTCATATCGCTCCTGCATTCGGTGAAGACGATGCAAATGTTGGACGTAAATATGACCTTCCATTCCTTCAGTTAGTAGACGAAAAGGGTGAAATGACAGAGGAGACACCTTGGGCAGGAACTTTCTGTAAGAAAGCCGACCCGTTGGTACTTCAGGATTTGGAAGAGCGAGGACTTCTTTTCTCTGCTCCGAACTTTGAGCATAGTTATCCGCACTGCTGGAGATGTAACACTCCGCTTATTTACTACGCTCGCGAATCTTGGTTTATCAAGATGACAGACGTGAAAGAAAACTTAATCCGCAATAACAATACTGTGAACTGGATTCCGGAAAGCATCGGTAAGGGACGTTTCGGCGACTGGCTTGAAAATGTTCAGGACTGGGGTATCAGCCGTAACCGTTACTGGGGAACTCCGCTCAATATCTGGGAGTGTGAATGTGGACATCAGCATTCCATCGGAAGTATTGCAGAATTAAAAGAAATGTCAGACAACTGTCCGGACAACGTGGAGCTTCACCGTCCATTTATTGATGAAGTGACAATCAAGTGTCCACACTGTGGAAAAGAAATGCACCGTGTACCGGAAGTTATCGACTGCTGGTTTGACAGTGGAGCGATGCCATTTGCACAGCATCACTATCCGTTTGAGAACCAGGAACTTTTCGAGCAACAATTCCCGGCTGAGTTTATCTCAGAAGGTGTAGACCAGACACGAGGATGGTTCTATTCACTGCTTGCAATCTCGACACTTATTTTCGACAAAGCTCCATACAAGAACGTACTTGTACTTGGTCATGTTCAGGACAAAGACGGTCAGAAGATGAGTAAGTCAAAAGGAAATGCGGTAGACCCATTTGAAGCACTTGAGAAATACGGTGCGGACGCAATCCGTTGGTACTTCTATATCAACAGTGCGCCATGGCTTCCAAACCGTTTCCACGGAGATGCAGTTGTGGAAGGACAGCGTAAATTCATGGGTACACTTTGGAATACCTACGCATTCTATGTGCTTTACGCAGAGATTGACCAGTTCGATCCGACAAAATATGCATTAGAATATGATAAATTATCAGTTATGGATAAATGGTTATTGTCCAAGTTGAATACACTTGTTAAGACAGTAGATGAAAACCTTGGAAACTATCGAATTCCGGAAGCTGCAAGAGCACTTCAAGATTTCGTAGATGATATGAGTAACTGGTATGTAAGAAGAAGCCGTGAACGTTTCTGGGCAAAAGGAATGGAACAGGATAAGATTAACGCTTACATGACACTTTACACAGCACTTGTGACTGTGGCAAAAGCGGCAGCTCCGATGATTCCATTTATGACAGATGACATTTACCAGAACCTTGTAAGAGGTTTGGATGCAAATGCACCGGAAAGTATTCACCTTTGTGACTTCCCGAGCTACGATGCTTCCATGGTTGATACAGAGCTTGAGGCAAATATGGACGAAGTATTAAAACTCGTTGTTATGGGCCGTGCTTGTAGAAATGCAGCTAACATCAAGAACCGTCAACCAATTGGTAAGATGTTCGTAAAATCAGAAGTGACATTACCGGAATTCTATCAGGAAATCGTAGAAGAAGAGTTAAATGTAAAGACATTGGAATTCACAGACGATGTCAGAGCATTTACTTCCTATACATTTAAACCGCAACTTAAGACTGTTGGTCCAAAATACGGTAAATTACTCGGCGGTATTCGCGGTGCGCTCGATTCATTGGATGGAAATGCAGCGATGGATGAAGTAAATGAAACCGGCAAGTTAAAACTCGACATCAATGGTCAGGAAGTGGTATTACTGAAGGAAGACCTTTTGATTGACATGGCTCAGATGGAAGGATATGTATCTGAAAGCGACAATAGTGTTACAGTTGTGCTTGATACGAACCTGACAGAAGAACTTTTGGAGGAAGGTTTTGTTCGCGAACTCATCAGCAAGATTCAGACTATGAGAAAAGAGGCAGACTTTGAGGTGACAGACAAGATTCAAGTATCTTATGTCGGAACTGAGAAGGCAGAAACACTTTTCGCAAAATATGCGGATGCAATCGGCGGAGAAGTTTTGGCGACGGCAGTAGAGAAGAAAGCACCGACAGGATACACCAAAGAGTGGAATATCAATGGCGAAAAAGTGACTTTAGGTGTTGAAAAATAGGAGAGGTAAATGGCACATAATAATTTTGACAAAGCAGAATTTCAGAAAAAAGTAAAAAACAACGTAAAACGTTTATACAGAAAAACAATTGAAGAAGCATCAGAACAGCAACGTTTTCAAGCTGTTTCTTATGCAATCAAAGATGAGATTATTGATAAGTGGTTGGCAACACAAGAGCAGTACAAGAAGGATGATCCGAAGACAGTTTACTATATGTCTATGGAATTCCTTATGGGAAGAGCGCTTGGTAACAACTTAATCAACTTGACATCTTACAAAGAAGTGCGCGAAGCGCTTGACGAGATGGGCATCAACCTCAATGTGATTGAGGACCAAGAACCGGATGCGGCGCTCGGAAATGGTGGTCTTGGACGTCTTGCAGCATGTTTCCTTGATTCACTTGCTTCTCTTGGATACGCAGCTTACGGCTGTGGTATCCGCTACCGCTATGGTATGTTCAAACAAAAAATCAAAGATGGTTATCAGGTAGAGACACCTGATAACTGGTTAAAAGATGGTAACCCATTCGAAGTTCGTCGTGATGAGTACGCGAAGGAAGTTCGTTTTGGCGGAAACATTCGTGTAGAAAAAGACGAAAAAACAGGTCGCTACAACTACATCCAGGAGAATTATGAGTCTGTACTTGCAGTTCCATACGATATGCCAATCGTTGGTTACAACAACAATATCGTAAATACACTTCGTATCTGGGATGCAAAAGCGATTACAGAGTTCCAGCTTGACCACTTTGATCGCGGTGAATACCAAAAAGCGATTGAGCAGGAGAACCTTGCAAAGACAATCGTAGAAGTACTTTATCCAAACGACAATCACTATGCAGGTAAAGAGCTTCGTTTGAAACAACAGTATTTCTTCATTTCTGCAAGCTTGCAAGAATTAATTGCAAAATATAAGAGAGACCACGATGATATCAAGAAGTTATATGAAAAAGTAACGATTCAGATGAACGATACGCATCCAACAGTTTCTGTAGCAGAGCTTATGAGACTTCTTATGGATGAAGAAGGACTTGAGTGGGATGAAGCATGGGAAGTGACAACAAAGACTTGTGCATACACGAACCATACAATCATGTCAGAAGCATTGGAAAAATGGCCAATTGACCTCTTCCAAAGACTCCTTCCACGTGTATATCAGATTGTAGAAGAGATTGACCGCCGTTTCGTGGCAGCAATCAAAGAAAAATATCCGAACAACGAAGAGAAAGTGCGTAAGATGGCAATTCTCTATGATGGACAGGTGAAGATGGCACACCTTGCAATTGCAGCTGGTTACTCAGTAAACGGTGTTGCTGCACTTCACACAGAGATTTTGAAGAAACAAGAACTTAGAGATTTCTACGAAATGATGCCGGAGAAATTCAACAACAAGACAAACGGTATCACACAGAGAAGATTCCTTCTTCACGGTAACCCACTCCTTGCTGACTGGGTAACAGAGCACATCGGAGACGGCTGGATTACAGACCTTTCTCAGATGGCGAAGTTAAAACCACTTGCAGATGATGAAAAAGCAAGAAAAGAATTTATGGAAATCAAATACCAGAATAAAGTTCGTCTTGCAGAATACATTTTGAAGCACAATGGTGTAGAACTTGACCCGAACTCTATTTTTGACGTTCAGGTTAAGAGGCTTCACGAGTACAAACGTCAATTCCTTAACATTTTGCACGTAATGTACTTATACAACCAGATTAAAGACCATCCGGAGATGTCTTTCTATCCAAGAACATTTATCTTTGGTGCAAAGGCAGCAGCAGGATATCGTCGTGCAAAACAGACCATCAAGTTAATCAACTCAGTTGCAGATGTGATTAACAACGATGCAAGTATCAACGGTAAGATTAAGGTTGTATTTATTGAAGACTATCGAGTATCCAACGCAGAACTTATCTTCGCGGCAGCAGATGTCAGCGAACAGATTTCTACAGCATCGAAAGAAGCATCAGGTACAGGTAACATGAAGTTCATGTTAAATGGCGCCCCGACACTCGGAACCATGGACGGTGCAAACGTGGAAATCGTGAAAGAAGTTGGTGCGGAGAACGCATTTATTTTCGGACTTAGCTCAGATGAAGTTATCGCTTACGAGAATAACGGCGGATACAATCCAATCGATATCTACTTCAATGACTGGGATTTAAAACGTGTAGTTGACCAACTTGTTGACGGCACTTATGCAAATGGTGACAGAGAGTTGTACAGAGACCTTTATAATTCTCTTCTCAACACATACAGCAGTAGTAAAGCAGACACATACTTTATCTTGAAAGATTTCAGAAGCTATGCAGAAGCACAGAAACGTGTGGAAGAAGCCTACAGAGATCAAGATAAATGGTCAAGAATGGCACTTCTTCAGACTGCATCATGTGGTAAGTTCACATCAGATAGAACCATCCAGGAGTATGTGGATGAGATTTGGAAACTTGATAAAGTTACAGTAGAGATGTAAAGTCGATTTTGCTTGGTTTTTGCAGTAAAATAGAGGACCTTGAATGAGCTTTCGAGCTTGTTCGAGGTCCTTTTCATTCATATCAAACAACCCTAAAAAAGTACTCCGTTATCATTTCCGGGCGTTCTTTTAACCCATTCTCAACCCACCACTTCAGAGTCTCCAAAAACGTCGACACGATATGATTCTTCCAAAACGAATCCGGAATGTCCGTACTCTTGCGAGCATCAAATAAAGCAATGTGACTTTCGATGAGCAATTCAAGATTACTTCTAAAATATTTTAAAAATAATTCGTTGTTTTGAGACGATAATAATGCCAAGATATTATTATCGTTTTTTTGTAAATGCTGAAACAAGTGCAGGAAAACTGAATCAGAGCCCTCACAATCAAAAATATGATGATGATTGTGACCTTCACCTTTTTCGGTATCGAATATATGACAGAATAATTCTTCGCAAAATTCTTTAAGCAGAAAATCTTTCGTTTCAAAATGAGAGTAGAAAGTGGCTCTACCAATATCTGCGCGGTCTATAATCTCCCCAACTGTAATTTGATTAAAATCCTTCTTTGACAATAATTCCGTAAAAGCATTAAAAATGGCTTCTCTTGTTTTTCTTTGACGTCTATCCATATTGTTCTCCGTACATTTTTCAAGATTTGTTCAGTAATGAATAACCGGACCGAATCGTATGTTGATACGACATTTCATTCTGAATATAATGTTATCGAACAACGTGTTCGGTAACGAATTCATTGTATCACACAAAAGATTACAAATCAATTGGAGGACAGTATGAAAACAGAGCGAAATATTCTCACTGCATTCATTTTAAATTTAGCTTTTTCTATCTTTGAATTTGTTGGTGGTATCATTACCGGTAGCGTAGCTATTATGTCTGATGCAGTACACGATATCGGCGATGCGGCAAGCATCGGAGTTTCGTATTTTTTGGAGAAAAAAGGTGAAAAGTATTCACTAATTGGCGCATTTATAACGACTCTTACCCTATTGGCGGGTTCAATTGTAACGATATGCAATGCTATTGGCAGACTGATGGAACCTGCGAAGATCAATTATGACGGAATGATTGTGTTTGCGGTTGTAGGCGTCTGCGTAAATTTATGTGCAGCATTTGTTACCCGCGAGGGAGATTCCTTGAATCAAAAGGCTGTTAATTTACATATGCTGGAAGATGTTCTTGGTTGGATTGCTGTGTTGATAGGTGCTATTGTGATGCGCTTTACGGATTTTGCACTTCTTGATCCAATCATGTCTATCGGAGTTTCACTTTTTATTTTACTTAACTCGCTAAGGAACCTGAAAGAGATTATCATGCATCCGGAACACAGTCAGCATTACCACCATGGACATGAACACCTTGGTCATCATCACCACGGACATCATGGCCACCATCATCACGGTCATCATCATCACGAACATCATTCTCATTAGAAATGTAATAAAACGAACAGGCCTTTCATATAATAATATGGGAGGCTTGTCTTTATGTTACAGAGAATAAAAAAAACATTTGCAATATTAATTATTATCGTGTTATTGCCATATATTATTACCATTTTCATGAACGGAGGAAAAGCACAGAGCACAGAAAACACCGATGGAACCAATGAACTTCTAAAAGCACATTGCATCGGTGTCCTAGCCAAAGAAGTGTCCTCCGATTATGAGGATGAAATGTTAAAGGCACAGGCACTTTTGGTGAGAACGACTGTGTACAAGCAGGTAGAAGAACTCGGCAAGGCAATTGTGGAACAGGAAAATTTTGGGGACATTAGTGAGATTGATGGAGCCTGGTATCGAAAACTGGAGCAAATATGGGATGATACAGAAGGCGAAGTGATTATGTACCAGGAGAAACTGGCGCTCGTGCCATTTCATCAGGTGAGTAATGGGAAGACGCGAAGCGGAAAAGAGGCCCTTGGAAGCGAAGACTATCCATATCTGCAGATACGAGAATGTCCAAAGGATGTGGCTGCCAATAATCAGATGGAGAGCAAGTTTATCGAAGTCAAGGGTGCGAAGGTGGCAAGCACGGATACGGCAGGTTACGCACTGACGGTGACGGTAGGAGAAGAGACAATGACCGGAGAAAATTTCCGGGATAAGTATGGACTTGCTTCCAGTTGTTTTGAGTTGCAGGAATTCGAGGCCAACACGAGAGTTATCACAAAAGGTGTCGGACATGGCCTCGGACTTAGCCAGTATACTGCTAATGAGATGGCGAAAGAAGGACAGGGATACAAAGAGATTTTGCAATATTTTTTTGTGGGAACAGAGGTCAAAGAGGTTGCAGAAATTTTGTGGAATCTGGAATAAGGGTATCGGTTTCTGGCAAAAATAAAGCCAGAGGTGATGAATATGAAAAAAGATAAAGGTGCGGCAGTCGGTCTCGTGATTTGTTTCGTTGCGATGATTGCGATAGT
>JAZQSP010000053.1:0-35441 GCA_045630205.1 Faecalimonas sp.
GATTAAACTTGTACTAATTGAAAATTCACGTTTCTGTTCCTCTTTATCAAAATCACTTGTCGTGTTGTGATCTGCAATCTTGCCCATTCTGTTCGTTGCGCCTGAAACATATAACATGGCTTCAACCAAACTAGTCTTTCCGCTTCCTCCGTGTCCTAATAGTACGACGTTTCTAATTTCGTCCGTTCTGTAAACTTTCATTTTCGTGTGCCTCCTTAATTTGTAGTATCACATGTAAATATTCTACTAAAATTTTCGGAATATTTCAATACTTTTATCAAATTTGCATAAACTTTTTCTTCTTTGCGTTAATGTGGCACAGTATTGACTTTTTTCTCGCTAAGTAGTAAAATTTTATGGTACATTTTATAGGAATAATGAGGTACATAAGATGGTTTACGAAAATATACGAAATCTTCGAAAAAAATACGACAAGCTACAGATCGAATTGGCGATGTATCTAAATGTTCGCCAAACAACCTATTCCAAATACGAGTTGGGTAAAATCCAACTGCCACTAGACATACTCTTGAAGCTCGCTGATTTTTATGACGTGAGTATCGACTACATCGTTGGAAGAAGTACGAATGATAGTAGTTTTAAAGAACAGACACAAAACACGAAGAAAAAATAAAATTGGGAGGCATTGCCTCCCTAAATTCTGCATTTTTTGCGTGCAAGAACAAATGTTCGTTGACATTTATAAGTATATGTCATATAATAATTGTAGAGAAAACGCCGCCAGAGATTGCGAGGGTGAAAACCAGCATGCTAGACATGTGGAAGTCGCACTGGGGGTTTTCTTTATTTACAAATCATTTTCTCTGTAAAATACGCTTTGTCTGGCTTCATTTCTGCCGAATAATACTTCATTCCATAACTATCAGTGTTGCCATTACGCTGATATACATGTGTTTTTAATCGATAACTGTAGCATGGTGTTATAAATCCATATCTATTAGGTTCATAATAATTGAAAACAGATGTGGCACAAATATCCGCTAGTTGCAATAAATCCCATTGTGCAGCAGTTTTTGCCTTTATAGTTTTGAATCGATTTGATACTTCGTTAAAATCATATTTAAGCAACTTCTCACCTATATATTCAATTAATTCTCCATCTCTTGAAGTTCCACGACTAGAAAGTACGATATCTCCAACTCTATCGGTATCTCTCAAAAGCCACGAAACTCTTTCTATTAACAAACGACAACAATAATTGTATGAAACTATACTCGGCGAACCATTTCGTTCAGTTTTATTAAGCGTAATTTTGGTAGTATCTACAACAATGTTAACCAAATCAAAATCACAATCATTTAAGCTTGAAACAACATAACATTTTTGTTCATAATTTCTTAGATTCCGAAAATGAATTTCATTTAGATTCAATTCAGACTTTATATTTTTTATCTTTTGTCGCACAATAGCTTCTTTGTCTTTATCTACAATAACTGCAGATAGAACAAACCATCTAGTACCTCGATTAATACCTAAGTCCCCTGCTTCATCAATATAGATTGTACATTCTTTCCCCATAAAAACCTCCTTTGTTCTGTAAAATCATCGCCTTCAAATTTCTGATAATTAATCTTTTTCTGCCTTTCTATCCAACATCAAATCCTCCATGCGG
This sequence comes from Faecalimonas sp., assembly GCA_045630205.1. Taxonomy (GTDB): domain Bacteria; phylum Bacillota; class Clostridia; order Lachnospirales; family Lachnospiraceae; genus Faecalimonas. The sequence continues at coordinate 1,634 of JAZQSP010000053.1, forward strand.
ATATAATACTCCAGTAATCGTAGCACATATTCCGGTGCATGCCTGTTATCCCTTTCCCATTCTGTGACTGTTCGATATGGAATCTGAAAATACTCACAGAACTCTCTTCTATTCATTCCTGTACTTTCTCTTAATTCTTTTATCTTTCTACTATGTTCCACAATATTATATTCCTTTCATCTGTTACACATTGTGTGTAAATTATAACACATTTCACCATGTTACACAATGTGTATTTTTTATTTTTGTACGAAATAAAATAGAGGGCGAATTGCCTCCCTAGGTTCTTTGTTTGTAGTTATAATTTCTAACTTGACATTGCATTTTCATTCACAAATTGCTATAATTACATTGTATCAAAAACTATACATTGCTCAATTTGCAAAAGGAGGTATGTTTAATGGCAACACAAATAGCATCAACTCCGATTATAAAAGGACTGGAGGCAAAGAAAATTTTAAAAGAAGCTCATCGCAAACCTTCTGGAGACATTGAAAAAGGTGCACAGAAGTTAGCCGATATCTTCGATAAAATGATGAAATAATATAATTTTTAAAGAGGTGTTGAAGATGAGAGAAGAATACAATTTTACAAATGCAAGAAGAAATCCTTATGTAAAAAAGAAAAACAACAGATAACTATCTAAAAAACGTGAATTGCAAATGTCTTGGGAATAATCTAAAGGAACGGCATCACTATGGTGCCGTTCCTTTACTTATAATCTTAAAACTTTCTCCAAACCATCTTATCCACTACACCTGTATAACTCTGAATAATCTTCACCACTTTCGATGACACATTCTCATCCGTATAATTTGGTACCGGAATACCATAATCCGCATCCAGGTTCATGTTGACTGCCGTATCCACCGCCTGCAAAAGCGACTTCTCATCGATTCCGGCGAGAATAAAGCAAGCCTTATCAAGCGCTTCCGGTCTCTCCGTAGAAGTACGAATACATACAGCCGGGAACGGATGCCCCACCGACGTAAAGAAGCTGGATTCCTCTGGCAACGTACCACTGTCTGACACAACTGCAAAAGCATTCATCTGCAGACAATTGTAATCATGGAAACCAAGAGGCTCGTGCTGAATCACACGTGCATCCAACTTAAATCCACTCTCTGCCAGACGCTTTTTCGAGCGCGGATGGCAAGAATACAGAATCGGCATGTCATACTTTTCTGCCATCTTATTAATCGCAGTAAACAAGGACAAGAAATTCTTCTCCGTATCAATGTTCTCTTCTCTATGCGCAGAAAGCAAAATGTATTTGCCTTTTTCCAAACCTAATCTTGCATGGATATCAGAGCCCTCAATCTCAGCCAAATTCTCATGAAGCACCTCTGCCATCGGACTACCCGTCACATACGTACGCTCCTTCGGAAGTCCGCACTCCGCCAGATAGCGGCGCGCATGCTCAGAATATGCCAAGTTCACATCGGAAATAATATCCACAATACGTCTGTTTGTCTCCTCCGGAAGACATTCATCCTTACAACGATTACCTGCTTCCATATGGAAAATTGGAATGTGAAGACGCTTTGCTGCAATCGCAGACAGACAACTGTTGGTGTCCCCAAGAATCAAAAGCGCATCCGGTTTAATCTGATTCATGAGCTTATAACTGCAATTGATGATATTACCAACCGTTGCTCCAAGGTCATCCCCCACTGCATCCATATATACTTCCGGTGCATCCAGTTTCAAATCATGAAAAAACACACCATTCAAATTATAATCATAATTCTGCCCCGTATGAGCAAGTACAACATCAAAATACTTACGACATTTCTTAATTACTGCAGCAAGACGGATAATCTCCGGTCTTGTACCCACAATAATCAGTAACTTTAATTTCCCATTGTCCTTAAAACTCACATCCGAGTAATCTAATCTTATCTCCATCCCGTACCTCTATTCTACAACCTCAAAAAAGGTGTCTGGTTTATTCGGGTCAAAATTCTCATTTGCCCACATCACGGTCACCAAATCTTCCGTATCCGACAAGTTAATAATGTTATGCGTATATCCCGGAAGCATATGTACCGCTTCCATCTTATCACCGCTGACCTCATAATTCAAGGCCTCATCCGTGCCGACCTTTCTCTGCTGAATCAGACCGTGTCCCGACACAACGATAAAGAACTCCCATTTCGTATGATGCCAGTGCTGCCCCTTTGTAATTCCAGGTTTCGAAATGTTGACGCTGACTTGTCCACATTTCTCCGTCTTGAGAAGCTCCGTAAAACTTCCTCTGGCATCCACATTCATCTTCAGCGGAAATGCAGCCTTCTCCTTCGGCAAATACGACAAATATGTAGAATACAATTTCTTCGCAAATGAGTTCGCCGGAATCTCCGGAATCACAAGACTCTGCGGTTGTTTTGCAAATGTATAGATTAAGTCAACAATCTCACCAAGCGTAATCTTATGTTCTACCGGCACAAATGCATATCCCTCTTCGTTGATATGTGGTTCACCCTTCAATGCAGAAATAAGTTCTGCGACCACATCATCAATATAAACAAGCGTCATCATCACAGACGGGTCATTCACCTGAATCGGCAAATCATTTGCAATATTGTTGCAGAACGTTGCTACCGCACTGTTATAATTCGGTCTGCACCATTTGCCAAACACATTCGGAAAACGATACACATACACCGGCGCACCGACTTCCCTGCCATATGCAAACATCAAATCCTCTCCGGCCTTCTTGCTCTCACCGTAAGGATTATTGAGCGCCGCCTGAATGGATGATGAAATCATAATCGGACAGTTATTGCCGTGCTTCTTAAGCGTATCAAGAAGCGTCGAAGCAAAACCAAAATTACCCTCCATAAATTCCTTCGGGTCCTGCGGACGATTCACGCCCGCTAAATTAAATACAAAATCCGCATTCTTGCAGTACGCATCCAAAAGTGCCGGATCTGTATCGATATCATATTCAAATACTGTCAAATCCGTATCCAGTCCAAACGAACGGTCCTTGCCGTCCGCAATGTTGTGCAAAGTTGCTATGAAATTTTTCCCAATGAAGCCCTTGGCTCCGGTTACTAGAATGTTCATTTATTCTTCCACACCTTTCTTATTATGCCGTCTGTAAAACATCCATATCCCATACCCAATCACTGCCCCCAGCACGTTATGGAACATATCATCGAACTCAAACAACCCTATCCGAAGCACGAGCTGTGTAATCTCAACAATCGCAGAGAACAAAAAAGCACTTCCGACAGCCAGGCGAAACTTTTGCATAACCGGAAATACAGTTGCAAAAAGAATTGGCCATGGAATGAAAACGAGGACGTTGCTTATCATCTGCCTCAGCAGATTGAGATTCCTTTCCCGAAACACCTGAATATACGACCAGAACGGAATCAGCTCTATCTGATAATCCCCATTTGGCGTGCGGTTAAACACTGTTCCTCCAATTAACAACGCCACATAGATAGCTAAGGCAATCGCACAAACCATTTTGGATTTCTTACACTTCTGTCCTTGCCTTATCATTTTCATTCTAAAAAATAAATATATACCGCCTAATACAAGAAGAGCAATCTCACTTACATATGTAAATCTAATCTCAAAAAAACTTTCTAATGCCATCTTGATTTCTATTATGCTCATGTAGTTGCTCCTTGCTCATTAAATACATCGGCACTCAAAACTGTACACCGATGTACAAGTTATACCTTTCTATTTCGACAACTGTAACTTCTCAAACAGTTCTTTTAGTTCGTCCACCTTATCTTCCTCAATTGCACTGTTAACTTTCGCTTCATTTGTCACACGCTTGAACACATCCAGATTTAGCAGTTTACACCAGCGAACCACCATGTAAAATGGATACAACACAGGTATCTTAACGAGCTTCGGATATAAGGTACACAAATCTTTATATGACATGAAGATTCTTTTCAAAATATAACCCGAACCACCTGCCGTATTCATCCGTTTCGTAGTCATAGCCATTTCTGTAGTTCCATAAGTACCACCATTAATTACATAGTGTTCTAATTGTCTGCTTAGTTCGTCATGTTCTTCGTCTTCGAACCACACTCTTACCAATTTTGTCGCACCCTCAACAAAGTGCGTTAGTTCACTTTGTTCACATAATTGTAAGAAAACCTTCTCATCATATTTCAAATGTTTCATAAGGAGCCAAACATCGACATAGGCTCTGATTCCACATCCTCCATGCAACATATGCTTCGCAATATGCGCAACAATATGAAACAAAAAATATTCTGGTGTCATTTCATATTTATACTCATTTTCTTTTAGCGGACCTACGTAATCCCAAAGATTGCAAAAAACTCGGTCCATTTTTTCCATGCGCTCTTGTATCTTAAAATGAAGTTCTAAATGCACACCGGAAGGAGAGAACAAAGAAAGATCCTTTGTTGTCCGTATACCATCATAATAATTCAATTGTGTATGTAGAGCCTCACATGCTCTCTCTAAATCATCCGGACGAATCAAGATATCTATATCATTGCTTGTCCGAAGCCATGGCTCTGCGTAATACTGTCGTATCACAGAACCCTTCAGCGGAATATAGATAATCTTTTCATCTTCAAAAAGGCTACAGATTTGCTCAAATTCATACTGAATATTCTCATATCTCATAACTGCCTTATACAAGGTTTTAGAATATTGTCCAGACAGTTCATCTTCTCCCAAGAGGTTATTTCTCTGTAAAGCTGCTGCAATCACATGTGCCAAGTCATTTTTTCGCGAAATATGATAGAGCTGTTCCTTAATCTCCGGAGTGATTTGTCCAAGTATTTCCTCACTTATCGGAGTTCCTGTGATTTCAGCTTTTATAAGTTGTGTATATAATTTAATTATCTTTTCCACTCGTTTCCTCCCACGCAGCCAATTCATCACGAATATACTTGAGTTCTAACAATTTTGCTTTCACTTCTTCCACAGATAATAAATCTGTGTTATTGGAATTAAATTCTGTCAACGGATTACGTTCAATATCTCCATCTTTGAAATACTTATCATAATTCAAATCACGTTTATCGCATGGCACACGATAGAAATTACCCATATCAATTGCATTACCACACTCTTCATTCGTAAGAAGTGTCTCATACATCTTCTCACCATGACGTATACCAATCACTTTAATCTCACTCTCTGCATGGAACAATTCTTTTACAGCCTGTGCTAAGACTTCAATTGTACATGCAGGTGCCTTCTGCACCATGATGTCTCCCGAATCGGCATTTTGGAATGCAAACACAACCAATTCTACTGCTTCTTCTAAACTCATGATAAAACGTGTCATGGTCGGTTCTGTCACTGTCAAATCTTTTCCTTCTTTAATCTGACTGATAAAAAGAGGAATCACTGACCCACGCGAACACATTACGTTTCCGTAACGCGTGCAACAAATGCTTGTCTTTTCCGGAGAAACTGTTCGCGATTTCGCAACTACTACCTTCTCCATCATCGCCTTGGATGTTCCCATCGCATTAACAGGGTAAGCCGCCTTATCCGTAGACAAACAGATAACCTTCTTAACACCTGCTTCAATCGCAGCAGTCAGCACATTCTCTGTTCCAATCACATTCGTCTTTACCGCTTCAATCGGGAAAAATTCGCAAGATGGAACCTGCTTCAGTGCCGCCGCATGGAAAATATAATCGACACCATGCATCGCATTACGAACACTTTGGATGTCACGTACATCTCCTATGTAAAACCTTAATTTGTCACTATATTGCGGATATTCCTTCTGATAAAAATGACGCATGTCGTCCTGTTTCAATTCATCACGGGAGAAAATACGAATCTCCTTAATGTCAGTTGTTAAAAAACGGTCTAGTACAGCGTTACCGAAAGAGCCTGTACCACCGGTGATTAAAAGAGTTTTATTATTAAACATGAATCTGTCCTCCTTGTAAAAAATCTATTTTACTTAAAAAGTTTATCCTTGATTGTTTTATACAGAGAATAAACTAAGCCTTTTTCATATTGATTGAATCCAAATAGTAGCATTGATATACCATAGACAACAACCATTACACTAACCAAAAAGAAAAAATGCAACCAATTTGTATCTAACCAGGTTTTTAATCCAAAACCAATCCCAATAGAAACAATTACACTCGGTAATATTCCTTTTGTAATTCCCTTATAATAATATATTAAATCTATTCGTAATTTCTTATAAAAAATAAGATTCATTACAACTATATCACCTATTATCAAAGAAATAACCGTTCCAATTGTTGCACCTAATAATGGCTTCCATTTTATTAACATAATAGTTAAAAGTATATTCAATAATACTATTATTAGTTTTAAAACGGATTGTTCTTTATGCTGATTAGCCGCCCACAATATTTGAGAACCTACACTTTCAGTCAAAACCCAAACGTAAGCAAACATTAAAAGCATTGCAACATAATACGCCTCTTTATTACTTTCTCCTGCCCACAAGATAATAAAGTCTTTACCGGCGATCAAAAAGCAGCCCCAAATCATTGCTAATACCATAAATATAATACGCCCGATTCGTATCATTTCTTCGTTTAATTTTTGCGGAGTGGGCTTGCTCTCAATCATCTGCACGATTCCCGGCATCAGTACACCTGTAAAAACTGTTCCTATAGATTGATAATACTGAACGATTTGTGTACCCACACCATATATACCAATTATTATTGCTGAAGAACTCACACACATCCCCAGAACAACTTGGTCCACGGTTGAATTCAACTGAGTTGCTATCATCTGTATCAAGATCAAAGAAGAATATGTAACAATTTCTTTTACAAATGAAAGGTCTATCCCTTTAAATGTAGGTCGCAACCGTATTTCCCAAAGCACATATACAACACAATATGCCTTTCCAACGATGGTAACAAAAAGGTTGACACAAACTACACCTACGCTACCCATTCCATTGCTCAACACCAAATATGTTAATATAATTTTAATAATAATTTGAACAATTGAACATGTTTTTGAAACAGCAAATTTTTCGTATCCGATGAGAATATTAGAATAAACTGTAGTCCCCAGAGTAACTGCCGATGTAACCATCATCATGGCAAGAAGTTTTTGGCCAATTACAATTTCAGTTCTTGACAGGCCTTTTGCAAAAACATGTGGGAAAACACTAACTAAAACACTGCCAATAATTAATGTAATGATAGCAATAATAAGGTAATATATTATAGCTATTCCAAAAAATCTTCTCTCTTGTTGTAAATCTCTTTGTGCTCTATATTTTGCAATATATCTGACAATTGTATTTCCCACGCCCAAATCCAAAAGCATTAAATATGCATTAATTGCTATAACTAACTTGTATACACCATATTCAGCTTGTCCTAATGTTTTAATGATATAAGGTGTAATAAGTAACGTGGATAAAATTTCAAACATCATTAAGATATACGACAAGATAACACCTGTTTTCCTATTCATGATAAATATCTCATACTCTTTTCTTGATTTCTTTTGCCGGAATTCCAACTGCTATTACATTAGGGGCTATATTACCTTTTACTAAAGATTTTGCTCCAATGACAGCACCATCCTGAATTACCGAACCTTTTAAAACAGTCACATTTGCTCCTAGCCACACGTCCTGACCAATAACAACCTTCTCAACAGAATTTTTCTGTTGCCTAATTAGCATATTCTTTTCAGTTCCGTGGTCACAATCAATAATGTATGCTTGCGCTGCTATTAGAGTATTGTCCCCTATACATACCCCTCCCTTTGCTGATGAGTAAATAATAGTTCCATTACCAATAGCTACATTGTTTCCTATTTCGATTAAACCATCTCCATAAAACATAACATCTGGATAGATCGTCACATTCTCTCCCAATTTAATATTTGTATTAATTAATGTAACATTACCTACCAAACTGAATTTGGAGTGGCTACAATTAATTAACTTTTTAAAAACAGTCTGTCTGTAAATAGACTTAATTTTATTCCAAACTCGATTATATGCGATTATTAACATCATTAATTAATGCCTCCAAATTATGTGTAAACTCTTCATCAAGTTGACGTAAAACTTTTCTACTATCGTATTTTCTCACAAAATCTATATGCTCTATTGCTTCCGCAATGGATTCAGGAGTGTTTTCATCATAATAATGTAACAGTTCATTAAGCGCACAACATTCCAGCACCCTAATTCTGATTGAAACAACACGTAGTCCATTCGCAAGATATGATAACACTTTCGACGGGAAGGATGTCTCATTAAATGCACCTTTTGGCGACTGTGTACTTAAACCCACGTGACAATTTTGAACAAACCGTATATATTCTTCTCCACTTAAAAGTCCATCGTATGTTAAAGTGGCTGAATCATTTTCTGAGTGCTCATTTATAAGGTTTATAACATTTTTTGTTTCTTCTTCTGTTCCAAATCCCAAAATATGCACATGATACTCAGGCGATAAACATTTTGCCACCGCTATCGCTGCTTGCACACCACCTTTTCTCGGATCAAAGGTTCCTGCATACAATATATGCTTTTTCTCCTTTTCAAAATCCTTGATTTCTAAATTTGTCCTTTGCTCTTCAACTTGATATGTTCCATAAATTACAATTGATGGTTTGTTTGTATGGTTAATCTTTTCGTCTAATAATTCTGTAGGGAATACATATGCATCGGCCACTTCAAACAATCTCCACTCTTTTTTTCGGTCACGTCCTCTTCCTGTAACATCTGCATAGATTTCTTCCACCTCTAAAATCAGTTGAAATTTTTTTATTTTCTTTAAGAAACGTATTGTATTAACATATCCCAATGAATGATATACTAAAACAATTTCATTCCTTTTAATATTAAAGAATAAATAGAAAAAAAATTCTAACTTAGTGATCAAATAACTTAATATACATGTTAATTTATTAGTTCGCCCAATGGTTCTAAATAACTTTAATTTTTTCCCTTCTTCTAATAAAACATCACGTCCTGCATATCCTTTAGCACCTCTAGTTCCACTGGCTGATACGATTTCTACATCATACCCTAAGAGAGTAATCGTGTTGATCACATAATCCATCTTATTAACAGCTGCTAAAACATAATTGCGATTTTCGTCACTTTCTCTTACATCATAAAATCCAATATATTTCATTTGGTTTTACACCTTTAACTATTTCGTTATCCTTTCCAAAAAAATAATATGATATATACTTCGAATCATTACCACCAAAAAGAACAAAACACAAAACAAACTAAAGTCAAAAATATTTTTTGTTTCCACATAATTTCTTTGTTTTGATTTCCATCATTCACGTCAACCTATCTTCCTTGTCTTATTTTATAATATTAAATCATCTTTCCTAATTCAAGATATGTTTGTAGATATTCATGCAGACACTTGTCTTTACTAAAATTTTGTGTAGCATATACCACACAATTATCGGAATAATATCCTTTCCCTTTACTAAACACTTCATTTAATGCACGACGTATTGTCTGTTTCGCCATGTTTTCAACTATAATACCACATGTATGATTTATCAATTCTGGATTCGCCGTTCTATTATTGGTTATAACTGGTGTTCCACATGCTAACGCTTCTACAACAACCCTACCAAATGTTTCTTCCTCCGATAATTGCAAAAAAACGTCTGCCTCGCTATAAATAGCAACTAAATCCTCAACATTATTTGTTAACGGAATTGATATAATATTACTTGGCAACTGAGTATTTTTACTTATTTTCCCTACTAAAACAATTTTCTCATCTATTTCTAGTTCAGATGATAATTGAATAAACTTATCCAACCCCTTTTTGTCACTCCATGCACTAGCGACTCCAAGTATCATTTTACAATCAGATATGCCAAGTTCTTTTTTTAATCCCTTACTGCTAACAGGTCTAAATCTTAATACATCTATACCATTATATATCCTTTTTACAATTGACGATTGTCCCAAAAACGATTGTTTTGCCTCTTTTGTTATCCATTCAGACACCCCTATAACTGCCAGTGTCGACATGGTAGAAAATTTCCTTTTTTTGTCGTTCCATAATACCGGTGTTTTATCAAAAAACCAACTGTTATGATCTTCTTTGAGTTTTGGACAATTGTAACACCCTGTTTTCCATTTCATGCATTCTATTGACGTATAATGAGTACATTTTCCGGTATACAACCAACAATCGTGTAATGTGACTACCGTTGCAATATTCTTCTTGCCTAAATAAGCTAGCAATTGTGTTAAATTGATATAATTTGCATGAAGATTACCCAATTGAACAATGTCTGGTTGATACGTTTTTATATATTTTATAAGCTTTCGCGTGGAAATCACAGAAAAATATCCCTGCATTCCTGTGATTCTCGACATCAGCGCATGAATTTTACATTCTAAAGTTGATGAAATACGGAAACTATTTTCTGTGTGTCTTCCTGTGGAATAGGCAACACAACATGTATGTCCATTTTGGTTTAAGTATTTGTTAAGTTCAGAGTAGAATCGACCTGTACTTAATATGTCGTTCACAGCATTAACAATTAATATTTTCATGTAAAACCTCTTTTATTATATCTCTCTGCATAGAGTGATTGCTCTTTCCGTGCTTTCATGCTTGGGGCAACGGCCAAAACACATCTCCTCAGATATTACCTAATCAAAAAATAATTTATATGGATAAACTCCTAACGATCCTCCACCTGCCAAACACATCTTATACATATTATCTATGTAATAATATAGAAAAAATACAATTATAACTAATTCTACTAACTTTACAATTTTTCTGTTTTTCAACGAAACACTGTTTAGAGTCTCAGATACAGCCATCGGTATAAAAATAATAAAATAATAATTCATTCTCATGGCTAAAGTGTGTACTAGGGCAAAGCATTGCAAAAACAAAGCAAACAACATATAATTTCTTAAACCCACCCTCTCATCGTCCATCGTTCGTTCGTCAGTAATTATATATGACAAGAGCACAAATAATGCAAATAGAATGATAAATGCATACGCATTAGTTGAAGATATATCTACATCATATTTGTTTCCCCAAATGCTAGAAGTTAAAATAGTTAAATAAGAAAAAATTTGTCTATTAAACACGAAAACAACTCCCACTAGCGGAACAACTATAAATAATTGTTTTTTGCGTATCCTCAAAAAATATAAAGGGTACAAAGAAAAAACTATAAACGCGGAATGGTGAAATCCCATCGCAATTAAAGAAGTAATAATGAATGGTAAAAATCGTTTCTTCTTGACAAACTCAAACGAAACCATTGTGACAGCCATTGCTAATGACTGACGTAATCCCGAAAAAAACATAATAAAAATCGGCATGTTCATAAATAAAACAATTTTCAAAAAAGCATGTCTTCTTTCCCTTGAGTATTGAATACACACTGGCAACAGCGTTAACGCGGTCACTATAGCAAGAAACACTTGAAAATCATTTGTGAACTGCCCTATAATCCAATTTAGAACTATATACAAAAAATCACTATCCTTGGTAATCGCATTTTTAAACTGCATGTCTTTGACATCAAGAAAAAAAGCTTTATATCCAACCAAGTCCACGCCTATAGTAATGTCTCTTAAAGACATTATAGTAAATAATAGCAAGAAAAATATTGCAATACATAAATTGTTCTCTTTTATATTATTGCTATTACCAATGGTAATGGTGCTAACTCTCCTTGAGGACCGATTATATGAGCAAAATGAACAAAGAAATGCAATAATAATTAGCAATATATATGGTAACATGTTCCCTCCTTATGTCTTCATCCGTAGATATAATTTTTTTGCAAAGGTTTGAATATTTGACCTAAATTTGTAAAACACACATAGGATATCAAGTTTGACTCCTATTCTTGGATTCACCTTTTTTAAATGGTCAAAAGCTTTTTCCCCTTCTATAAAACGCGTTTTAAGGTAGGCATTTCTGCCGAACTTAAAAAACAATGTATCGTTTTTAGGATGATTAGAAATCAACCACATCAAACTTCTTTCCCAAAACAAATCTTGTTCCGCATGATGATGCGAATAACCTGCTTGAACTGACACCTGTTTCCTATGTATTCTCCCCGTGACTAAGATCTCCGGAACATAGTGAACAGAATATCCACTTGAATAAATTCGATACCACATATCAGCATCATTTATCAGTCTTAAGTTTTCATTAAATATCCCGATATTTTCAAAAACGGACTTATGCACCAAACAACTACAACCATGAAAAGTGTTTCGCGTAGGTTCGGATATTAAATATTCATTCCCCGAGATACTCTTTAACCTATTACTAATGTTTTGCAACTTTGCATTTGATGGTCTCTTAAGCAATCTGGCATTGGCATCAATAAATTCTGCTCCTGCAAACAATACGTTATTTGTAATAACTGTATTCATTTCTGAATTCATCAATTCATTTAAGTAGGTAATCTGTCTGTCTATTTTTTCAGGATAATATAAATCATCATGGCTAAGCCACGAAAACCACTCTCCACGCATTTCTTTGATTCCGAGATTCAGTGCTGAGGACGAACCTCCATTTTCTTTATAAAAATAACGTATTTTATTTCCATAAGACAATGCAATTCGTTCGGTCTCTCCGTCATCACGTGAACCATCATTCACTACAATAATCTCTATATTGTCATAGGTTTGACCTAACGCAGAGTTTATTGCCTCAGCCAAATAATTCGAAGCATTATACGCTGGTATAACAATCGAAACAAGTGGTTTATATACTTCTTTTTTCTTCAAATTCATATAATTCAATTTCTCTTCCTATTTTTTATAACTTGCTGATGCTAAATAATGACAATAAGAAACAATAGTTATCTATAAGCAATACAAACCTCTATAACCACGGCACTTACAAGTCTTTTTTTAACTCTTTTTCTCCATTTTTTATTTCAATCCATTCACCCAATTGCGCTTCCCAACACGCTGGTTCAAACAAACGAAAGCCCCCTCCATGGAAGAAGGTAAACTCTCCAAAATAAATCTTTCCATTTATCTCATACAAATCAATGCGGACTGTTTTCATGCCTTGAGACAACTGTGCTGCAATCGTTTTCATCTCCTCAAAACATTTTGGTTTAGAAATATGTTTGTCTGCATTCGGATGTATATTTACTATGTCTAAATGTTGAAAATCCATATCATAAAAATCAAACTTGCAATCCGTACCTCTATCAGTTGCCACAAACATTATCTTAGGAACACCGTCAAAACAAAAGAACTTATAATCTTCAATGCTCATTCCCTTAGCATTTTCATCCTCCATATATTGTTCTGCCATAATATACCGTTTTAATCCCTTATATGGATATTCACGACCCGCACAATAGAAGTCTCTCTTCATCCTTCTATCATAAAACTTCTTTAATGCTTTTATTTTTTCTTGTGACAAGTCTTTCTTGTTCGCAATTACTTTCGTACTACCCGAATCATGATTACATTTTAATACAAATTTTTCCGGTAAATCAGAAAAATCTATCTTATCAAATGAATCCCAATAACCTAGCGTTCGAAAAGTATAACCCGCTCCAAGTTTTTCTTCTATATATCCTTTCACTGCAAGTTTATCAACCAAAGTGCTATATTCTTTTTTTTGCTCATGTATTTTCAGCCATTGCAACTTTTCGTTATATCCGATTGGCTTTTTCAGGTTCAATCTTTTTCCAGTTGTTGCGAAATAGAAAATCTTCAAATATAAAGAATCTGGTAAAAATGACAAACTGTACATTATCATTTCCCTAATATTAGCAGAGAACACTTTTCTCAAATCAAACATTTTGTCCCTCCAAAATTACAAATTTTCTTTATACCACTGAATTGCAGCCTTAATTCCTCGTTCAAAACTCCACTCTGGCTCATATCCCAACAGTTGTTTTGCTTTACTAATATCAGCATTACTGTGTTTAATATCTCCTGCCCTATCCGGTCCAAAATTCGGTTCAATATCTACACCAAGAGCTTTCGTTAATCCATAATAGATATCAATAAGATATTCTCTTCCACCAAATGCAATATTATATGCCTGCCCTGCTGCATCATGTGACGCAAGGCAAGCTTTCAGGTTTGCCTCTACAACATTCTCGACATATGTGAAATCACGGCTCTGTTGTCCATCACCATTAATAGTTGGTACTTCTCCTCGCAAGAGAAGTTTGATGAACTTTGGAATGACTGCTGCATAAGCACCATCTGGATCCTGTCTGCGACCAAATACATTAAAGTATCTCATGCCATATGTATCCAACCCATAATGCATGGTGTACATCTTTCCCCATTCTTCATCACAACGTTTCGTAACTGCATATGGCGAAAGGAGATTCCCTTCCACTCCTTCTCTCTTTGGTAGATTTGGTTCATCCCCGTATACTGAAGAGCTAGAGGCGTATACAAACTTTTTTACTCTATTCTGTCTTGCCGCCTCCATCATGTTTAATGTACCCATAATATTGTTCTGACAATAGAACAAAGGCATCTCTATACTACGTGGAACACTGCCCCAAGCAGCCTGATTAAGCACATAATCCACACCCTCACAAGCCTTCATGCACGCATCAAAATCCTTAATATCCGCTTTTAAAAATTCGTAATTGGGATTGCCTACGAACATATCTACGTTTGCTTTCTTACCTGTAGATAAATCATCCAGTGCACGCACTTTATAGCCCATGTCGAGAATTGCCTCGCATAAGTTCGAACCGATAAATCCTGCCGCCCCTGTTATTAAGAACAGGGAGTTTTCTGGAAATTTCAAGTCTCTATAACCCATTTCACTTTATCTCCTTATCTGCTTATAATCTCCAATACCGATACCCAGCATCTGTATACTCCTTACGATTCAAGAGACCTTTGATATCCAACAAAATTCTCTGTCCATCTCCATAAAACTTATCCATGTCTTCTATCGTAAAATGCGAGAATTGTTCGTGAGCTACTGCCAAAACAACCGCGTCCATCTCTCTTACAGTATGAATATCCACAAATTCAACGCCGTAAAGTCTTTTTGCCTCTGCAGCATCTGCCGTCGGATCGGCAATTATCGGCTCTATCCCATACTCTCGAAGTTCATTCACAATGTCAATAATCTTTGTATTACGAGTATCCGGACAATTCTCCTTAAAAGTGAAACCAAGAATTGCAACCTTCGCACTTTTCACAGACTTGTCCGCACCAATCAGATTCTTGACAACATTTTCGGCCACATATTTTCCCATGTCATCATTGATTCTTCGTCCTGCCAAAATAATCTGACTATGATATCCGAGTTCCTCTGCCTTATACGTAAGATAATATGGATCAACACCGATGCAATGACCACCCACTAGTCCCGGATAAAATTTCAGGAAATTCCATTTCGTTCCAGCCGCTTCCAGTACAGATTGTGTATCAATTCCCATTTTATTAAAAATGATAGAAAGCTCATTCATAAATGCAATATTGATGTCTCTCTGGCTATTCTCAATAACCTTTGCAGCCTCTGCAACCTTAATAGATTCTGCACGATGAACCCCTGCGTCAACTACGATCTCATAGACTTTTGCAACGATATCCAAAGTCTCCTCATCCATACCGGATACAATCTTTGTAATCGTGGAAAGTCGATGTACTTTATCACCTGGATTAATACGCTCTGGTGAGTAACCAATTTTAAAATCTATTCCACATTTCAATCCAGACTCTTTTTCAATAATTGGTACACATATATCTTCAGTAACTCCCGGATAAACTGTAGACTCAAAAACTACGATACTTCCTTTTGTAATATTGCGTCCAAGAATTTTAGATGCCCCCTCTACAGGCGTTAAATCGGGTGTGTGATCACTATTTACCGGTGTAGGAACCGCTACAATATGAAACTTAGCCTTTACTAAATCCTTTTCATTAGAGGTGAACTCCACCGAACTTTCTTTAATCGCATCGTCCCCCACCTCATTCGTCGGGTCAACACCAGACTTATACGTTTCAATCTTTGCAGCGTTCAAGTCAAATCCAATAACCTTGATACCACGTTTTGCAAATTCAATCGCTATCGGCATTCCTACATATCCAAGTCCTACCAACGAAATAGCCTCTTTCTTTGTAATAATTTCTTCATATAAGTTCTTATACATATTTTTCCCTCTTCTACTTTATTTTCATAATGCGAAGCATATCCGCATTCACTTTGCTAACTTCAAACTTCTCTATCACATATTCTCGACTTGCATTTCCCATTGTTTTAACAAGTTCTGGCTGCACTATAAACACCTTCATTTTTTTTGCCAATTCTTTATAATCCTTTATTGGCACTAAAAAACCATTTGAATTATCCTCTACTGTTTCCCTACATCCCTGAGTATCAGTAGTGATAATCGCTCTTCCCATAGCCATTGCTTCTAGGACTGTACGAGGCGTTCCTTCTCTGTAGGACGGAAGTACATACACACTCGCCATAGCATAATAAGGTCTGACATCATTCGTTTCATCAAACCTCTGGACAATCCCACGTTGAATATATTGTTCCACAAATTCTTTGGATACTGCGTCTTGCATATTTGTTTCATATTTTCCTAATAAGAAAAATTTGGTGTTCGGATATTCTTTTTTCACTGACTCTGCAGCTTGTAAATACTCTACTACCCCTTTGCTTCTTAATAATCTGGAGAGCATAAAAAATGAAACTTCTTCAGGGAATTCACTCACTTTATAATGGTCAACATTTACGCCAGAACCATTTACAATACTACATTTTTTACGCGATGTGAGTTTTCTTTTACAAAATTCTTCTAGATCATCTGGGTTTTGAAAAATCACATGGTCTGCACAAGCAAATCCCACTCGATATAGCATACGTACAATAAAACCCAACAACTTCGCTTTAAAAGACGTTGCTGTAAATGTGTATCCGCCACCCGTTACCATACAGTTGATATTTCTTACACCAACAAGTTTTCCTGCTATAGAACCATAAACAACCGGTTTAATTGTATATCCAAGTATAATATCCGGCTTTTCTCTTTTCATTAGCGAGGCTAAACATTTGCAATATTTAACATCTTTCAAAATACCTGTTCCCGTCTTATCCATTGGTATCTCAATAAAACGGGCACCTAGCGTTTTAATTTTATCAACATCCGTGTTATCGGGTCCTGTAACAATCACCTCATAACCACTTTTGATAATCTCTTTGATTAAATCTCCACGAAAATTATAAACTGTTCTATTCTTTGGTGAGATTAATAAAAATTTCATTTTGTAACTCCTATGGCATATATGAATTGATTGTAAATATAACGTTTAAGGCAAATGCTCGAAAATCTGTTTCTTTCAGATTTTTCACCCGGATATTCATATCTGACAACTCTTGATTCAGATATCGTTTCATATCCAAATGGTGTTGATCAGAAATTCTCTTCTCCAAAGGTACTCTAAACATCAAATCTAAAAACCTTCTATTGTTATAGATAAAAGTAATGTCAAAGCAATATTTCATCTCGCTAATGTTAGCACCGCCCCAACTTCCCCATGTCACTTCGTTGTAATGCATATCTGCTGTTGGGTATGAAGTTGGAATTTTATCATATTCAAAATCTCTAATATAAGCCGCAAACAACCTATCAACCTTGTGAGCCAATGCTCTATTGGAGATGAATATCTTATACAAATTACGATATAACTTTGCTGATAACTTAGGCATTGTTTTTCGTCCATAATACTTATACCAATATGCACGGATCGTCTCTGATACCCAAGATTTCACTTCTACATCGCACCCTGTATGCTCTCTTAAGAAAAATTTCTTTCTTGCTTCATTGTCATACAACTCCGCAATGTAACTCTTATTATGACGGAACAGCTCTCGCTTTTCCTCAAAAAGTTCCATATTACCATTTTCAGCAGGAATATGATATTCGTGATGTCTCACTTTGAAATTCTCAGCAATCTTCTTTGCTGCTTCTGCATCTGGAACCTCTTTTTCTGCTGAGATATAACTAAATGTCTCGAATTTATTATAACTTCCATTTCCCGCAGCAAATGTCGTATTGCTGTCAATTCCACCTGTCATCGATATCCATGGATGTTTCCACTTCCTGGTTACCAATTCCATATTAGTCTTCAATATATCTGCCGCCTTTTTAATGACAGTCTGATAATCTTCCTCATCTACGGCTTCTGAAATTTCCTTTAATGGCCAAAAACGTTTGTGCGCAATCTCCTTCTCATATCGGTAGAGGTTGTTTGGAACAATCCTTTTTAACTCTGAAAATGGTGTCAAATCAGCCGGCAAATATGGTCCGCATATTCGATTATACCATTTGTACTGAATTAATTCCTCCACAAATTCATCCATATGCAATTCACATATATCCCCAACAAGTTGTGGATGCGAAGATAAATAAAAACATTCTCCTATCTTTCCTGAACATGCCGACTGCATTCCTGATGGATCTACCAAGTATTCTATCACGCCATTTATAACAGAACCATAAACAAATACTCCGGTAATATCATGAATTCGCTCCATATATTCTTTTGTCCCATAAGTTTCGGCGATATGCGACAAAATCTTATCTTCTTCGTATTCCATTGTGAATGGGTTGTATGCATGTCCCATAAAAAAGAAAACGTTTCCATCTTCTGCTTCATAAACATTCATCCCTGTCAATGCATGTCCCATAAAGTAAAAACCGCCATGTTGTTCTACTTTCCAATTACCGTAGAATGGAAATTCATCTAAATTCTCAATCTCTTTATCCGTAATTAAGAATCCCCGAATAAATAAATCCTTTTTCAGTTCTGGGTTCTTGTCCAACATATAAATAAACTCTTGCGTATTCATTTGCATTACGCCTCCATATTACTTAATATTACTTAATATCACTTCACTTAATCTTTTTCCGTTCCCATCCCCCACAAAACTATTATGTGGAGTCACAATTGCTTTCTCATGATTCCATAGCAAACTATCTTGTTCCAATGGTTCTTGCTCGAACACATCTAACACTACGCCACCTAACTTGTCCATATTCTCAATTAATGTTTCCGTATCTACGACTGCACCTCTAGCAATATTCACTAACACTGCCCCTGTCTTCAACAATGCAAAACGTTCCTCGTTCATAAGATGCATCGTTTCGTCTGTTAATGGTAGCGTCAAAACCAATACATCCGCCTGCGGAATTACTTCGTTGAGTTTGTCCAAATGATACATTCCTGCATAATTCTCATCTTCTCGCGGATATAGGTCAACCCCAACAACCTTGCAACCAAATGCACTAAATCTTTTTGCACACTCGGTTCCAACATTACCACAACCAAGAATACAAACAGTCTTTCCATACAATTCAACCAGACCTCGATGCTTATTCCACTCATGTTTCTTCTGATTCTGGCGAAAATATTCCATCTGCTTATATAGTTGAAGTACACCTGTCACTGCAAACTCTGCCATCGGTATGCTATACACACCTCTTGCATTGTATATCTCGATATTATGTTCTTTTACATAATCCATTGGAACTCGGTCGAACCCAGCACTTGTCAGTTGAATGTATTTCAGATTCAAAAACTTCTCAATTCCATGGTTTAGGAACAATCCATTACACACAACGCCCTCCACCCATTCATATGGGCAAGGAAGTTCATCCTTCTCAAACTGCATGAATTCTACTTTGTGACCTTGTTTTTCAATTTCACTTATGTAATCCAAAGCTTGATTCCAAGCACCAGTAATTAATATATTCATATCTTTTAATTTCCTACTGCGGACAACTATATATTTGAGCAAATAACACTCACAAGTTCCGCTACAACTCTCTGATTTTCTTTAAAATCTTGTTCAATCGTTTCACACTCTGCCTCGAATTGTCGAATCTCTTTCAAGCCCTTTATAAACACCTTTTTTATCTCATCAATTTCATCAATTTTGCTTGTGTTACAGAAACTTCTGGAAAGGATTGCACATGTAGACCCCAACCGGTAATGCTCTCGAATAATATACTCTGCCGGAAGCATTCCTTGTCCCAATGAAGCAATTCCACCAAATCCATACGGTATTCCCTTTTGTTCAAACTTCACGCACAACTTCTCAACCGTACCATCTGCAAGTAATTCAAACATGAATTTTTTTCCGTATCCAAGACTCAAATCGTTAAGCCCAATATACATTTCATCCAAACCAGACAACTCCAAGATGTCATCAATCACTGCTACTGCTTCTGGTGTCTCAACAAGTAGCAACGTCTTTACTCTCCCCGCAACAAGTTCAATATATGTTTTTACTTCTGCAACTGTCTTGAAATACGGAAGCATAAGAATATCTGCGCCAGCTTGTATAGCCGCGTCTATCTCCTCTTTCGATGAAGTGTACTGTTCAGTCTCAACATGAATTGGATTAATTCTCACCATTACTTCTGCGGACTTTACACAATCTTTAATTGCTCTGATGTCGCCTATTGTATGATGCGATTGAACCGTATCCATTCCGCCTTGACGTAGATTTTTACCGATGTACTCCATATCAATGAAAATACGATCCACACCTGCTTCTTCAGCGATTTTAGCTATCTTTGGTTGATTTGTTATGTACATTAACTTCAACATTTCTAAGCCCTCTTAGCCGTCTCCGTAGAATTCACATTATCTGCATTTGTAAATACTTTTCCTACTGTCTTGAACAGTATTCTCATATCCAACCCAAATGTCATGTGTTCTACATACCATACATTCATCTCAATTCTTCTCGGCCATTCTACTTCTTTGCGCCCGTTTACCTGCGCCCACCCAGTAATACCCGGACGAACAGCAAACATTTTCTTTTGTTCATCAGTATATTCTTCAAAAGGCCATGGATGATATGTAAGTGCCGGACGCGGACCAATAAAACTCATTTCACCCTTAAATATATTTATCAGTTGTGGCAGTTCATCAATGCTGGTTGCACGAATAATTCTTCCAACGCGAGTAACTCTTGCATCATTTTTACCCGAATATACACCTGAACCTTGATTTTCCGCATTTACCACCATGGACCGAAATTTATATATTTCAAAAACTCTTCCATTTACCCCCAGTCGTTTTTGTTTAAACAATGCAGGACCTTCCGAATCAATTTTTATAATCATCGCAACAATAAGTAAGGGTATGGCTCCTGCAATCAACAATACGCTTGACAAGATAATATCCATAACTCTTTTAATTATTTTATACATAGCTTTCTTTCTCCGTTGTTATTAACTGCGAATAATATTTTCTCAACCAATTCATTATACTACTCTATATACTTTTTTACAAGGAAAATAGTCAATTTTGCCCCTTTTGTACATGAAAAATGCAAGACTCATTGAATTATAATGAAGTCCTGCATTCTATGTCTTTCTTTGTGTATTTACTTGTCTTGCTCGGATTGTTCCAGTTCTTTTACAATCTGTTGAATAACTGTCAAATCCTCAACCAAATCATCGGCAATCTTTTCAATAGACTGCCCATTTGCAAACTTTTTCTGAATTTGGCTAACAAGATGATTCCTCTCGCCTTCTGCTCTTCCTAATTTGTGGCCATCCGCAAACGCATCCTCGCGTTCTAGCCTGATATGTTCTTCTTGGTCATATTCATATATACTCATCGCTCTCGCCTCCGATCGATTTCTTTCCAGAAACTCTCGTAAAATAATTTGATGTCTTTCAGTTAATCAATTTTACCAAATATTTTGTTCAATGTATGATCATCCAACATCGGCATACTTTTTCTTACAACTTCATACGAAACTCCGTTATCTCTCAAACTTTCTGCACATTCTATGGAATCATGATATTGTCTTTGTGTCATTTCTTCGTAATTTCTTTCTAGTTCCTCATGTTCTTTCGTCAGTTCCTCGTATTTTCTCGAGAGTTCATCGCGACCCTCCTGACGTATTGCTTCCTCGTACATTTTCTTATCAAATTTAGTCAAAAACATATCCGAACACCTCCGCTCGATGTTTCACTAAAACATCTTCTAATATTCCTTTGCTGATACACTCATCCACTGCTTTCTTATACTATTAGAGATCCACACCTTCTTTTATATCATCACTATGCATCCTCATGATTGCCCTTAACAAGAAAAATGCACTGTGACAGAACAATTCTACATCATTAAAATGATCTACCAACCTTTCATACACAACGTAAATGGCACTTTTAAGACATGGATTAGATATTAGCATCGCATAAGCTCCTCCAACACGTCTAACCACATCTAATTTTCTTATTATATCTACTATTTTTTCAGAACATAAGATATTCCATGTGTGCAAGTCTCGCATTAACTTATCTTCATTATTTTCTTCAATATCTGCAACTCTTTTTCTAAGTTCTTGCTCACAAAGTCCCTTGTTATTGATTTCTTTCATTTCTTCCAATAAATCAATCGTCATTTTTATCGACGATTCTAATTCTTCATCAGACATATATGTAATAAACCTAACATTTTGTAACTGCACTTCGTATTTATAAAAGTGTTCTTCCATTTCTTCCTTCCGGAACTGCTCTACGACAGCCATCTGCAAATCTTTCTCAAGTTTATTTCGAAACTCATCATTTAACTTTTCGTATTTTCTATTCGTTATATCCATCACTATTTCCCTTTCTCGTTGCTACTTCCCCTCCACGATACATCAATTGCTCAATCCATTTTTCTGAAATTGTATCCTCATCAATTATCTTATGTGTTTGAATTTCTACCTCCAGCAAATCCATTGGTGTGTCCGTGTCTTTTCTGATACATTTTTATTATACTCAATTTATTTATGTTTTTCAAGCATAAAAAATGCAAGACTCATTGATTTACAATGAAATCTTGCACTTTTTCCACATTCCCATCTGCCTGCGCTGTTCTTCGTAAGCTTGTCCTTTTTCTTCACAGCCGTTCTTGCCTGCCGGGTGATAGGTTGCACGATAAATATTTTTAAAAAATCGCATTATTGATATCCAACTCATTTTCATACATAATAGCATCATCCAACATCAGTGTAACCTTGACTGCATTGTAATCAAGTTCTTTCTTAAGCCCAACACTGCAAGAACGTACTAAACAATAATTCAAATCACCAACCAAACGTTGCACTGAGCAAATACTTCCGTCCGCATTCTTATATGCTAATTCTATATCTACACGTAGCGTCACATCGCACTCTTCTTGCTTCTTAAATCTTTGCTCAGGGTCATTAAAATCAAATACCAATACGTTATCACGAATTGCTACATTCTTAACAAATATACCATTCTGATAAAAGCACTTTAAGGATGGATTATATAACACTTTACTTTTATATGTATTATATAATCTCATCGAATACTGTCTTAAAAGATAAAGCAAGGTTTCTCTCTCCGCTTGAGTTCTGCATAAAATACAACGCAGCAATGGTCCAACAGGGAAACCTCCTTCTCTAATAACTTCTGAATGGCGATAGTCTTTAATATCCCTATGCTCTTGGGAATAAGGTCCTTCATGGTATATCTTTGCAAAATCCAAACTTGAAAAGGCTTCTACGCCTTCCAAAATATTGTTTCTACTCCCTGATATACCCTTCTCTGCAAACTTAGTTCCCGCCAAATTTAATGTGGCATCTGAACTTAAACACAAAAATATAGGCACCGGACAACATGCATTAATGTCTCTATTTCGCACTTCAAGAGGTTTATATCCTTCGTTATGATATTGCGTAGGCGTAAGTGGTCTAAAATAAAGCCTGCCATAACTTTTACTACCGACACCTGTCGCTTCAATCACGGCTCATCATACCACCCCTAATCTGCGTTATATTGAAATGCGTTTGGTGCTTTTGTAAAGTGAAAACCATCCTTAGAAACAAACACACTCACAACATACTCTAATTGTCTCATTAATTCTAAAAAAACTTCCGCAATATTATGATACTCATAAGGCATTTCTTCTGGAGTAATGACACCAAAATCTCTGACCCAATTCCACAAATCACAAACTTGCGATTCTTCGAGAACTACATTGTCTATACTAATCATACCATCCACATTTTTTATCTTATATTTTTTCTCACCTAATCGCAATTCATTATCAGTCTTTAGGAGATTATGCAATTTTACCTTAAAAGCCTCGTATCCTGATAATCCCATTTCTCCGGATAGCCATTTCTCCATTTCGGTCACATCTTGATGCTCCGGTAACGGATCGTTGTAATTATCCACATATACTAAGATTTGCATTGGAATTCTGCTTAAATATTTTTCCATCAGTGGTTTTACTTCATTCCAATCCAAGCCACCATTTCCGCATCCCAATCTCGGAAATGCAATCGTATGAGTCCCTAATTTATCCCAATTATCCACGAATTTTTGCAGACCTTTTTCAATATACTCTATCTTAGATGGATTCCGCCAATGCTTCTTAGTCGGAAAAAGCAACACCCATTTTTCAGCTTCTCTCCATAAATATAATGTTCCTATATCTAGCAAGTGTCTGTCACACAATTCCTTATAATTATCAAACATATTCGGATATCGCTTTTTGAATTCCAGCGCAACACCTTTGCCCATTACCCCTACCGTATTAACAGTATTGACAATAATTTTAGATGGGCTATTAAAAATATCACCTTTTATGTACTTAATCATACTAATCATCCTTTTTTTGTACATTTTAATCTGAACTCACTTATTATTATACATCAAAATAATACTTTGTAAACATTGAACTCCGGCAAGTGTAAAAAATGCAAGACCTATTGTTTACAATAAAGTCTTGCATTCTATTCTACATTCCCATCTGCTTACACTGTTCTTCGTAAGCTTGTCCTTTTTCTTCACAACCGTTCTTACCGGCCGGTCGATAAGTTGGCACGATAGCCGCCACCTTATCTCGAATGTCCTCGGTATTGTCGTAGCATGCTTTCATCAGTTCTTGCAACTGAACCAGGAAAGCATCCATGTCGAACGGTATCGGGCAGCCGATATGTATCAGATGATTCGGTGTGTTTTTAAGTCCTTCTTCAGCCATAAGCTTCTCTTCATAGAGCTTTTCTCCCGGTCTGAGTCCGGTATATTCTACCTTGATGTCTACATCCGGCTTGAATCCCGATAACTTGATTAGATTTCTGGCAAGTGTGTCTATCTTCATCGGTGAACCCATGTCGAGAACGAAGATTTCTCCGCCTTCTGCATAAGTTCCTGCGAGAAGCACGAGGCTCACCGCCTCCGGAATCGTCATGAAGTAGCGAATAATATCCGGATGTGTAACTGTGACCGGTCCGCCTTTTTCAATCTGTTTCTTGAATACCGGGATGACTGAACCATTGCTTCCAAGTACATTTCCAAAACGAACCGCAACGAATTCTGTCTTTGTCTCAAGTTCCTGCTTGTCCATGCTGAATTCTTCATTTCCATGTGCATGTACGAACATCTTTGGAAGCTCATTTACCCTTCCTGCTTTTATCATATAGTCAAAGGTCTGAATAATCATTTCACAGATTCGTTTGCTTGCTCCCATGATGTTTGTTGGGTTCACTGCTTTATCTGTGGAAATCAGAACAAATCTCTGGCAACCGTTCATCATGGCTGCATATGCAGTCTTGTAAGTACCGATGGCATTGTTCTTAATAGCCTCATTCGGGCTGGACTCCATAAGCGGTACATGCTTATGTGCTGCTGCATGGTACACGACATTTGGTCTGTATGTTTCAAACACTTGGTTGATTCTTCGGCTGTCACGAACTGAGCCTATCAGAACAGTAAGGTCGAGTTCCGGATATTTTGCCCTCAGCTCTTGTTCTACATCATAGATGCTATTTTCATATACATCAAAGAGGATTAGCTGCTTTGGAGCGTGTGCTGCCACTTGGTCTGCGATAACACTTCCGATGCTTCCGCCACCCCCTGTAATAAGTACAGTCTTTTCATTAATGAATTGATAGACTTGTTCCATATCAGCTTCGATTGGCGGACGACCAAGCAAATCTTCGATGGAAACGTTCTGCATCTTATTGACTGCCACCTCTCCGTTTACCATCTGGTAGATTCCCGGCAGAGTCTTAAGCTCACAGCCTGTCTCCTTACAGATGTTCAAGATGTCGCGCTTATTCTCCGCTGTTGCACTCGGTATTGCGTAGAGAATACGGTCTATATGCATTTTCTTTGCATAGGTCAGAATATCATCGCGACCTCCCACAACCGGAATTCCTTCCACGTAACGATTCCATTTGTTCGGATTGTCGTCAATAATACAGCACACTTTTGTATTCAATTCGTTGCTACGTTTGAGTTCCCTCGTAATCATAAGTCCCGCTTCTCCGGCACCGATAATCATGATATTGGTGGCACTTGCTTCTGTCATCTTTTTCTCCTGAAGATTGCGCAATATCAAAATCAATCGATAGGAGAAACGAATTCCCATCGTTGCACAGAACTGCAATACGATACCGAATATGTAATAGGAAAGCGGCATTCTTGAGAATATCACGGTGATTCCTACGATGTGAAGTAGACCTGTGATGATGGTTGCCACGGTCACGCGTATCAGTTCTGTGTAGCTTGCAAAACGCCAGATACTCTTGTAGAGGCGCATAATCCAAAATACTACTATACACACAATTGTATAGATTGGGATAAACTGCATATATGAGTCAAGAAAGTTTTCAGGTATCTCCGAATAGTGTAAGTCAAATCGAAACATCAATGCCAAGAAGAACGCTGCATTTACTACAAAAATATCGTATACAAATAATCCAAGATTCATCACATGCCAGTGTTCTATTCTCGGTGATTTATACTTTTTTGTCATATTATCTTTCATATATCATTCGACCTCGTTTATATATTTGGAGGAGTGTTGTAAACACGCACTCAGATATTTTATTATAACATGAGTTTTGTGGCTTGTCAAAAATGATTTCCCCTTGACATCATCGCGCTAAAGTGCTAAATTGATTTTATATTTCATATTTTATAAAGGAGGTAGCTATATGAGCAAAGAAATACCATACAAAATCTATTTAGACGAAGACGAGATGCCTAAGCAGTGGTATAACCTGCGTGCTGACATGAAGAACAAACCGGCTCCTCTTTTAAACCCTGCAACACTCCAGCCAATCACGGTGGAGGAACTGAGCGAGGTGTTCTGTACGGAGCTTGCAAAACAAGAGCTTGACGAGACAACACCATACATCGACATTCCGGAGAAGATTCTGAATTTCTATAAGATGTACCGCCCTGCTCCACTGACAAGAGCGTATTGTCTGGAAGAGAAACTGCAGACGCCAGCTAAGATTTATTACAAATTCGAGGGAAATAATACCAGCGGCAGTCATAAGTTGAATTCTGCAATCGCGCAAGCTTATTACGCGAAGGACCAAGGTTTAAAAGGAGTTACAACCGAGACAGGTGCCGGACAGTGGGGAACTGCTCTTTCGATGGCATGTTCTTATCTTGACTTGGATTGTAAAGTATATATGGTGAAATGTTCTTATGAACAGAAGCCTTTCAGACGTGAAGTGATGCGTACATACGGTGCAAGCATTACACCTTCACCATCTATGGAGACAGAGGTTGGTAGAAAGATTTTAGAAAAGCACCCTGGTACATCAGGAAGCCTCGGCTGTGCAATCTCAGAAGCTGTTGAGACTGCAAGCAAGTTAGACGGATATCGCTATGTGCTGGGAAGTGTACTCAACCAGGTACTGCTCCACCAGACCATTATCGGTCTCGAAGCAAAGAAAGCAATGGACAAATATGGCATCAAACCTGATATTATCATTGGCTGTGCCGGTGGCGGTTCTAACCTCGGTGGCTTAATTGCTCCGTTTATGGGTGAGAAGCTTCGCGGCGAGGCGGATTATCAATTTATCGCAGTAGAACCAGCATCCTGCCCATCATTGACACGCGGCGTTTATGCATATGATTACTGTGATACCGGAGCTGTATGTCCTCTTCAGAAGATGTACACACTCGGCAGCAACTTTATTCCATCTGCGAACCATTCAGGCGGTCTCAGATATCACGGTATGAGTTCGATTCTTTCACAGCTCTATCATGATGGTCTTATGGAAGCCCGCTCGGTTGAACAGACTTCTGTATTTGCGGCAGCGGAACTCTTCGCCCGCGTGGAAGGTACTCTTCCTGCACCGGAAAGTTCACATGCTATTAAGGTTGCGATTGATGAAGCATTAAAATGTAAAGAGACCGGCGAAGAAAAGACGATTCTCTTCGGTCTTACAGGAACAGGATATTTCGATATGTATGCTTATGAAAAGTTCCACAATGGTCAGATGACCGATTATGTTCCGACTGATGAAGAATTACAGGCAAGCTTTGCGACACTGCCTAAGATTCCGAGATAAGATTTTGAAACGCACAAGAAGCAAGTCATTACGACTTGCTTCTTGTTTATCAATCCCAATTAATATCTTCATGAGAAATGGTTCCGTGTCTTTTTATACTTTCATTTGCCCTTGCGATTGCCTCAATTTCATCCGGTAATGGTGTTGCCTCCATATCAGTTTCTGCAATCCCTAGTTCATGATGAAAATTAATTAGACTTGAATTACGAAACAATGGTTCTTTCTCCACACGTTTCTTTTTAGCAACCTTAATATATCTCGTAATATATGTATTGATTTCTCTTTCGATAACCTCATAATTATTTGTAATAATTATATCTTGCGCATTTGGTAACTTTTTACTTGTATGATATTCTATATATTTTTCATCATTTATAATCAAGGCATAGCGATAATCCAAACCAGCTTTGGGACGTTTTCGTGATGGGACAGAAAAACCAATTTTTCCATACTTTCTAACATCGTCTCCCAAATTATTTCTTAATGGTATATACACTTTGTTTTTATCTACGTCAATTAATACACCAAGATGTGTACGCTTGGATTGCTTATCTGCATTTCCCGGATCTAACATGTTGGTAAAATTTGAATGTTCTTCAAAATATTCTCTTTTAATAAAGCAATAATGTACTTTCATAACCTATCTCCTTGTACAAAAAAAGAGACTTTAAAGTCTCTTTTTTGCTAATTTCTTCGGTTTTTTATGACAGGTTCATCCGACAAACCCCTCACAATTTCTTCGGTTTTTTATTACGGGCACTTCCGACAAACGCCAAGCAAGAAATCAATTTGATTTCTTATCTATATTATATACAAAACAATCAGATGAATCAACAAAAAAGTGATATTATCATAATATTCTATTGTCATAAGGAAAAACTGAATGCCGAGAGGCAATTCATTTCTTGATATGTACTTGTATCTTATTCCTTTTAAGACTTTTTGTCAACTCTTTTTTGTTCTATTTCTTCTATAAATGTTTTTCTTTTCACCGGTGATATCAGCACCATCCGATGCAAACCCTCTTCCACATAATCAATCTGTATTCTTCTTAGCGACATTGCCGCAGATGACAGCGGATTGTTCGTCTTCTTTATCTCTACAATGTCTGCATAGCGTACTCTTAACTTCCCATATAAACTCATGGATATTAGCAGATGCTCTGAGTACAATACATATTTGATTCCAAATAACGGCAGAATCAGGATCGACATTCCTGCTGCAAGAAGAAGCATTGACCATTCAATGATACCTCGTCTTATAACTGGCTCGATTACGAGATAAAGAAAGAGCACTTCACATGCTACGAGAAGTAACCCAAGCCACCAGTCAATTGCTGTGCGATATACCTTTGCTTCTTTCGCCTCGGCTTCTTCTATTCTCTTGTAAACGGCTTTCTGACTATTGCTTGTTCCCTGTATCTTGGCACACTTATATACCAGATAAACAAGCGGTGCAAAGGTGGCCATTAAGAATATCGGCAGGAACATACTTCCCAGCGGTCTGCTTGTTACACTACAAAATGTAATATATGCAAACATGACCTGCACTACCAGATTCATGAGCACAACAATCGGATATGCAATCCTCATCGTTGATTTTTCTGCTTCTTTCGAATGCTTGGATTCCATATTCACTCGCACTACATAGACTGCAATGCTCATGACACCCATCAGCATCAGCACAGCAAAGAACACTAGAATCAGACTGCTCTTATCGGACCAGTTATCTACTACTCCTGCTGCGTTATAGTGCATCGGAATCTCATCCGGTATCTTGCTCCAGAATATGATTGGTAGCAGAATCGTTAACGCTCCGATTAGAAGCGAAATTCTATGAAGTCGTTTGTATACCTGCAACTTATCTTGTTTTTCCACGCAACTCACCTCTATACGCTTTACATCCAATTAAATGTTAATAAATCACCACTAATGTATCAACATCGCATCTCCAAAACTAAAGAATCGATATCTTTCTTTAATTGCCTCTTCATAAGCCTCTAGCACATGCTCTCTACCTGCCAATGCAGACACGAGCATGACAAGTGTGGATTCCGGCAGATGGAAGTTCGTAATCAAACAGTCCAAAACTTTAAACTTGTATCCCGGATAAATAAATATCTCGGTCCATCCGCTGGTTTCTTTTAATCTTCCATTTTCATCCGCCGCTGACTCTACCGTTCTGCAGCTTGTGGTTCCAACGCAGATGACACGTTTCCCGTTGTCCTTTGCACGGTTAATCTTCTCAGCCGCCTCTGCGCTTATCTGGTAGAATTCAGAATGCATGTGGTGCTCCAAGATATTTTCCACTTTTACCGGTCGGAAGGTCCCAAGTCCGACATGAAGCGTGACTCTTGCAATCTCAATTCCTTTTTCTTCGATTTTCTGAAGAAGTTCCGGTGTGAAGTGAAGCCCTGCCGTCGGCGCCGCTGCGGAACCGGAATGCTTTGCGTATACGGTCTGATAACGGTTCTTATCGTCCAACTGATGTGTAATGTATGGAGGCAATGGCATCTGTCCGAGTTGGTCTAGAATCTCTTCAAAGATACCCTCGTATTCGAATCGAATCAGGCGATTTCCTTCTTCTACCACATCAACTACTTCACCGACAAGTAGCCCATCACCAAAACTGATACGTGTACCGACCCTAGCTTTCTTGCCAGGTCTTACAAGTGTTTCCCATGTATCATTCTCACCGCGCTTCAAAAGGAGAACTTCAATCTTGGCATCAGTTCCTACTTTTGCCCCAAAGAGTCTCGCCGGAATCACCTTTGTCTCGTTAATGACAAGGCAGTCTCCTTCATTCAGATAATCGATGACATCTTTGAATACGTGATGCTCTACATTTCCATTTTCTTTATCTAACACCAGAAGTCTTGATGATGAGCGGTCCTCTAACGGGTCCTGCGCAATCAATTCCTCCGGTAAATCAAAATAAAAATCTTCTTTTCTCATATTTATGCTCTCATCTGTGCACCGAACGCATCTCCAAGTGCCTTCACTACTTTTTCCATCACTGCATCTGTCATCTCGTCTGTCACATCTTCTGTGTCTGATGCAAGCTTGATGTTAAATGCCATACTCTTCTTATCCGCGCCGAGTTTCTCGCTCTCGAAGATATCGAAAAGTGTTACTTTCTTGATTAACGCATCGCATGCTGAGATTGCATCAATCGTTGTGCCACACTCTACCTTCTTGTCAATCAAGATGGAAATGTCACGGCTGTTGCCTTTGAATCCGCTCTCCGGAACATACTTGATTGCTGTCTTGAAAAGTTCAGAGATTGTGCTGTAATCAAGCTCTGCGATAAATACCTTCGTATCGGCTTTCTTTCCGCCCGCAATGTTCATGCAATCAACCACTTCGTAGCGAAGTTGTCCGAAGTGACCGATTTTCACGCCCTTACAGTATACATCTGCAGTTCTGCCCGGATGCAAGTATGGAACATTTCCTCTCTTATATGAGAATGTCAAATCGTTGTAGCTTGCAAAGCTTTCCAAAGTCTCTTTCATTGCGAAGAAATCTTCTTCTGCTCCACATGTTCCAAGGCAAAGAATCTTCTTCTCTACCGGTGGCTCTGTGAGTGGCAATGCCTTTGGAAGATAAATGTTGGCAAGCTCGAAGAAACGCATTGCTTCGTTGCCGTTTTTAATGTTATTTTCAATCACTTTTACCATAGATGGTGCCATGAGTGTTCTCATGATACTGAGGTTCTCTGTGATTGGGTTCAGAAGTTCTACGACTTCTCTTTCCTTTGCATCCTTAGGAATTAAGAACATGTCAAAGTCTGTCTTTGCTGTCATTGCAATTGTCTGAATCTCATAGTATCCCTGTGAGCACATGTACTCTTTCACTGCAAGTTCTTTTGACTGGTATCTGTTAAGACCACCATTTGTCACCTGTGCAGCATCGAGGAATGTCGGAACGACTTTATCATATCCGTACTCACGGATGACTTCTTCTGCGATATCCTGATAGTTTTCGATATCTTCACGGTATCTCGGCACTGCAAGTGTGAGTACACCGTCGTTTAATTCTACTTCAAATTGAAGTGCCTTAAGAATCTTCACCATCTCTTCTTCCGGTACTTCGATTCCGAGAACATCATTTACCTGTGCTGTTTCCACAGTAATCACACGTTTTTCAGTAGACGCACCGCCGGATACATCAAAGTGGCTAGAGCTAATCTTAGCAACTCCGAGTGTCTGTGCAAGGTTCAGTGCTCTTGCCATACCGCACTCTACGGTATACTCATCGATACCTTTTTCGAATCTTGCTGCTGCATCAGAGCGAAGTCCAAGACCTCTTGATGTCTTACGCACGCTGTCTTTTAAGAATTTCGCAGACTCGAATACAACTTCTGTTGTGTTTTCTGTAATCTCACTGTTAAGACCGCCCATCACTCCTGCAAGTCCAACCGGTTTTACCTTGTCACAAATGAGTAGGTTCGTGTTATTTAATACACGCTCTTTTTCATCTAATGTGACAAGCTTCTCCCCATCCTCTGCTCTGCGAACAACGATAGAAGAACCTTCTAATGTATTTAAGTCAAATGCATGCATCGGCTGACCGATTTCCACAAGCACGTAGTTTGTGATATCAACCATCACATTGATTGCGTTATGTCCAACTGCGATAAGTCTTCTCTTCATCCAAAGCGGAGACTCCATGTATTTCACATCATAGATGTAGTGTCCCAAATATCTTGGACATGTCTCTTTGTCGATAACATCAATGCTGATTGCATCGTTTACGGTTCCGTCTTCTTCGTAGCTGTAATCCGGTGCCTTGAATGGTTTATTAAGGAATGCTGCCACTTCTTTTGCAATACCGATGACGGACTGACAGTCCGGGCGGTTTGCTGTAATGGAAATGTCGAATAAATAATCATCTAACTCAAGATAATCTCTCATCTCCATACCAAGTGGTGCGTCTTTCTCTAAAATCATGATTCCGTTTACATCTGCTCCCGGATACCAGTTTGCATCAAGGCACATTTCCTCACCTGAACAAAGCATACCGTATGACATCATATCCACCATTTTTCTTGGCTGAATGTCAAGTCCGCATGGAAGCTTTGCTCCTACGAGTGCTGCCGGAACCTTTGCTCCTACAAATACATTGTCAGCACCTGTTAGGATCAGGTGGTCGGATCCCTGTTCACCACAATCTACGTGACAGATTTGCAAATGTGTTCCTTCATAATGCTCCATTGCTGTAATCTGACCAACGACTACTTTGTCGAGATTCTCTCCCAAATATTCGATTCCTTCTACTTCGAAGCCTGCTGAGAAGAGTTTTGTCTCCAGCTCTTTTGGCTCGATGTCGATATCTACATAATCTTTTAACCAACTATATAATACTTTCATAATACCCTCCGATTTACGCCTTAAACTGTTTCAAGAATTCTACGTCATTTTCAAACAACTTGCCCATGTGGTTGATGCCGTATTTGAGCATTGCGATACG
>JAZQSP010000054.1:0-17755 GCA_045630205.1 Faecalimonas sp.
ATCTTCTTCGTTTGCACCGTCAAATACCGGCGTTGCAATATTGAATCCAAGTGCTTTTGCAGCAAGACTCAAGTGAATTTCAAGAACCTGTCCGATGTTCATACGAGATGGCACACCGAGCGGGTTAAGCACGATATCAAGTGGACGTCCGTTTGGAAGGAATGGCATGTCTTCAACAGGTAATACGCGGGAAACAACACCCTTGTTACCATGACGGCCGGCCATCTTATCACCTACGGAAATCTTTCTCTTCTGTGCGATATAGATACGAACTGTCTCATTTACACCAGGAGATAATTCAACACCGTTTTCTCTTGTAAATACTTTTGCATCTACAACGATACCGTATTCACCGTGAGGTACCTTGAGGGAAGTATCTCTTACCTCTCTTGCTTTTTCACCAAAGATTGCGCGAAGAAGTCTTTCTTCTGCTGTCAATTCAGTCTCTCCCTTAGGAGTTACTTTACCAACCAAGATATCTCCCGCACGAACCTCTGCACCAATACGGATGATACCTCTGTCATCAAGATCCTTCAGAGCATCATCACCAACGCCCGGAATGTCGCGTGTGATTTCTTCCGGTCCTAACTTCGTATCACGGGCCTCGACTTCATATTCTTCAATGTGGATAGATGTGTAAACATCATCCTGTACTAGTCTTTCACTAAGAAGAACAGCATCCTCGTAGTTGTAACCTTCCCATGTCATGAAACCAATCAGAGGGTTCTTACCAAGAGCCATCTCACCGTTGCAGGTAGAAGGACCGTCAGCAATTACCTGACCTTTTTCCACTCTGTCGCCCTTAAAGACAATTGGTTTCTGGTTGTAGCAGTTACTCTGGTTACTGCGAAGGAATTTTGTCAATTTATAAGTTTTCTTTGTTCCATCGTCATGTTTTACAATGATTTCAGTTGCAGTAGCGCGTTCTACTGTTCCTGCTTCTTCTGCAACAAGACATACGCCTGAATCTACGGCTGCCGTATTCTCGATACCTGTACCGATAACCGGAGCCTCTGTAATCATAAGCGGAACTGCCTGACGTTGCATGTTAGAACCCATCAGCGCACGGGTAGGGTCATCGTTCTCAAGGAATGGGATAAGAGCTGTTGCCACAGAAAATACCATCTTCGGTGATACATCCATGTAGTCAAATGCTGTTCTTTCATATTCCTGAGTCTCTTCACGATAACGACCTGAGACGTTTTTATGAATGAAGTGTCCTTCTTCATCCAATGGCTCACTCGCCTGTGCTACGTGATAGTTATCCTCTTCGTCAGCTGTCATATATACAACTTCATCTGTTACAACCGGGTTCTTCGGATCAGTCTTGTCAATCTTACGGTATGGCGCTTCTACAAAACCATATTCGTTGATTCTTGCATAAGTAGCAAGAGAGTTAATAAGACCGATGTTTGGACCTTCAGGTGTCTCGATCGGACACATTCTACCATAGTGAGTATAGTGAACGTCACGAACCTCGAATCCGGCTCTGTCTCTTGAAAGACCGCCAGGTCCAAGTGCTGAAAGACGTCTCTTGTGAGTAAGCTCGCCAAGTGGGTTGTTCTGGTCCATGAACTGTGAAAGCTGTGAAGAACCAAAGAATTCTTTTACAGCAGCTGTCACAGGCTTAATGTTAATAAGTGACTGCGGTGAAATTCCCTCTAAGTCCTGAGTTGTCATTCTTTCACGAACAACTCTCTCTAATCTTGCCAAACCAATTCTGTACTGGTTCTGCAAAAGTTCACCAACCGCACGGATACGTCTGTTTCCTAAGTGGTCAATATCGTCATCTGTTCCCATACCATACTCTAAGTGCATATTGTAGTTAATAGACGCTAAAATATCTTCCTTAGTGATATGTTTTGGAATCAAATCGTTTATATTTTTACGGATTTCTTCTTTTAATTCGTCAATGTCACCAGCAGTATTTTCTAAAATCTGAGCAAGAACCGGATAAAATACCGCCTCTGTAACCCCTACTTCTTTTGGATCAACATCTACAATTGCACGAAGATCAACCATCATGTTTGAGAGAACCTTAATATTGCGTTCTTCTCCTTTAACCCATACACTTGAAACCGCTGCATTCTGAATTGCGTCAGCCATCTCTTTTGTAATGGTCTCGCCTGCTTGTGCAACTACTTCGCCTGTAACTACACTCACAACATCCTCTGCCAATACTTGTCCCGCAATACGATATCTGAAGGCTAATTTTTTATTAAATTTGTAGCGTCCAACTTTAGCAAGGTCATATCTTCTTGCATCAAAAAACATTGCTGTAATCAGACTCTCTGCGCTGTCTACCGCAAGAGGCTCACCCGGGCGAATCTTCTTATATAACTCAAGAAGACCTTCCTGATAATTCTGAGCAACATCCTTTCCAAAACTTGCTAGGATTTTAGGTTCCTCACCAAACATCTCAAGAATCTCTGTGTTAGTACCAACACCAAGTGCACGGATAAGCACGGTAATCGGTACCTTTCTTGTTCTATCTACACGAACCCAGAATACGTCATTGGAATCAGTCTCGTACTCAAGCCATGCACCACGATTCGGAATAACAGTAGAAGAATATAATTCTTTACCCACCTTATCATGTCCGATTGCATAGTAAATACCAGGAGAACGAACTAACTGGCTTACGATAACACGTTCTGCACCGTTGATAACAAATGTTCCGGTTGCAGTCATAAGAGGTAGGTCTCCCATGAAAATCTCATGCTCGTTAATCTCGTCTGTTTCCTTATTATAAAGTCTGACTTTTACTTTTAAAGGTGCTGCATATGTTGCATCACGCTCTTTACATTCCTCGATTGTGTACTTTACATCATCTTCGCATAATGTAAAATCAACAAACTCCAGACTCAAGTGACCGCTGTAATCAGCGATTGGCGAAATGTCTGCAAATACTTCTCTTAATCCTGTTTCAAGAAACCACTTGTAGGAATCTTTCTGCACTTCAATTAAGTTCGGCATCTGTAAGACTTCTTTTTGTCTGGAATAGCTCATACGCGAACTTTTTCCGCTTTTGATAGGATGAATTCTGTTTTTCTCCATTGACGTTTTCACTCCTCGTACATTATATTTTAAGGAAAAATGTGCATAAATTAGCACAATACTCCATAATAGTGCAACTTAGAATGTAACACACTTCTGTCAAGGTGTCAATACGTTTTTTTGAAATTATAAAAAAAATTACAAACCATTATACTGCTCCATCAATCGCCCTATCTCTTCCTTAACTTTTACAAGCACTCGCTCTGGCGCTACAATCTTCGCACCAGCACCCAACGCTATCACCCACGCAAGAAACTGTCCGCTGACCGCAACCTTCACATTGACATAGAAGTGTTCTGCATCTACTTTTACCATCGTGATATCTTTTCCAAAACGATCTATCATAACTCCTGCAAGTTCATTCTTGCAAAGTATCTTAACCACCTCTTCATCTCCGCCGAACATTCCGAACATTTTCTTTGCATACGCACCCATGTCAAATGCCTTAAACTTCTGACTTCCTTCTCGTCTGTCGCTACTGAGTTCAATATGCAACATCTTATCTACACGAAAATGCTTAATTTTGCCCTCTTCGCTATCGTATGCAACCATATAATAATTCTCGTCATCCCACGATAACGCCCACGGACTCACTTGATACAGCGCACCATCTTTTCTGAGCACCTGCTTTTTATTTACATCCCAGTTGAAATATTGAAATGTAATTTGCACATTGGAAGCAATCGCAGAATGAATCTGGTCCACATTATAGTAAATGCCTTCATTTCCTGCTTTGATACGCTCGGTTGTATATACCTGCCGTTGCAACTGCGCCGCCTCATATTTACTCGCAAGTCCTTCTATCTTCTTAATCAACTGGTTCGACTTCTTCGCCGTAATGAATTTGGACGACTGCACGGAATCTACGAGTAGCTTTAATTCTGCAAGCTCGAACTGACGATTCCCTACGCGATAAGAAAATGCTTTATCTTCTTTTTCACCGATAATATCCAATCCATATAGACGCAGATTTTCAATATCGCTGTAGATACTTTTACGTTCCGCACTAATGCCGTATGCTTTTAACTCTGCGATGATTTCCGGCATCGTAATACTGTGCGTTTCATCCGTCTTCTCCAATAATATTTTCATCAGATATAGAATCTTTAGTTTTTGGTTGTTTCCGCCTTCCATGTCGAACTCGCTTCCCTTTCGTCCAAAAATACTTTTATTCATTATATCAGTTTAATACTTTTTCGCCAACTTAAATATAACTCTCAATGGTGAATATACAAATACCAATATCAAAATCAAACCTAACATTTCGCACCTCCTA
This sequence comes from Faecalimonas sp., assembly GCA_045630205.1. Taxonomy (GTDB): domain Bacteria; phylum Bacillota; class Clostridia; order Lachnospirales; family Lachnospiraceae; genus Faecalimonas. The sequence continues at coordinate 4,334 of JAZQSP010000054.1, forward strand.
ATATCCTACTACAAACCAATGTATAAGCATAATTCCCACAAACCACATCGGCAAACTGCATACTGCTAAATCCGTCACAAAACTCTTAATCTTTCCCATAATTTTATTCTCCTCTTCCGACGTCATCGTCAAAATGACTCTTTCTGATTCCTATTATCTTTTATTCACTGTCCCAAAATCAGTACAGTTGTATAAAATTGGGAGAATATTATCAAACTATCTATTACTCATTAAAAAACAGGATGGTAATCATTATGGACAACAAATGGAATATCGGCGAAGGTGGCGAAATGCCAATCGGTTTTGGTCTCTCCCTTGCCGCAAATGCAAAATCTATGGAGGCATTTGCCAACATGACAGATGCAGAAAAACAGGCTACTGTTGAAAGAAGCCGTCAAATGCACACACGAACAGATATGGAGCAGTTCGTAAACAGTCTCGGCGAAACACGTGATAAAATGTTCTAAAATGCAAAACGGAGTGATGCTCGTGTAGTTACATCACTCCATTTTTATTTACACTTCTTTAATTTCTCCACATGCTATCATATTTCCCGGATTTCCAGAAGGCTGACTTTTAAAATCATCAGGCATGGCGTGAATCACGACCACTTTTCCCACGATATCCTCCGGATAGAATCGGTCTGTATAGAATGCACTGAATGCCGTTCCCTTATTTGCTAATAGTGATGGCATGTCACCTGCGTGCTGTGGATGTGGCTGATTTGTCGGATTGTAATGTCCGCCTTGTTTGCCCTCCATACAACTATTGCCGTCGTGAATATGGAATGCGTGAAAACCATTTCCATTCGGCAGATTTTTGACAGTGGCTACTACTAACGTTCCACCATACATTTCATAAAAAGAAACTTCTCCCTCTATATCAGAGTACATAGAGTTGCCGAATATCTTGGCAGTAGCGTATGGCATAGATTGAATCATCGAAAACATAAAAACACCTCCGATGTAGTATATTCAGACTATAGCAATACGTGCTCCTTCATCCTCTAAACTTGAAGCCGCAAATTGCGACTTCAAGTTCATAAGCCACCTTGCAATTATTTTTTGTCCTTGCTACCAGCAGTTCTGCTCTGACTATACTCTCTGTTGTTACTCAAACTGATTTCTTTATCGCATTTCAAAATCAGGTTAGATAACAAGTTTCCAAATTGAGATTCAATGCTTAAATTTAACTTGTTTTCAGTTTCAGCATCATAGAAATTCTCTATTACATATGCATGTTTTGGGGCTATGTTTTCTTTTAATTCTCCTGTTTTAACATTGTATAAACTCAATCTATCGCTAAATTTACGCAATATCAAGCGTGGCACATAATGACAACTACTCATATTTCAACACTCCACTGTGTTTTTTTATGTAATTCGAATAATTTGTTCATACAAAAGAATCTCTTCTGCATTTACATTCATATTACCATGAAAATGCCCAAAAAACCACTTCTTAAATTTTACCTTTTGTCGTAGCTCTTCAAAATACGCTGTTAATATGTCTGGTTTATATGTTCCGTCACTTAATAATGCAAGTGTACTAGATGCACAACAATGCGACACAATAAAATCGACGGAATTCTGATTCGCTTCTAGATTTCTTCGTCCCTCTTCCATTTCTTCCTCAGACGGCAATTCTTCTTTCCACCAACTCAGATGATTGATGCGATACATTCCCCAGTTTCTGTCTAACTCTCTTTTCTTTTTCTTGAAATGCGGATCATCTAATTCCAGAATTCCATCGTCTATATCATGACTGCTCGCACCGCCAAAGGCAAAGATTCTTTTCCCTTCTAGCGTAAACACCTGTCCGCGCATTAAATGCATAACTGAAGGTCTGATTCTATGAATCCTTCCACCATTCCATTCTTCTTCTGGATAACCATATAGCCTGTCAAAGTTCTCGTGATTCCCACACACAAATAGCGTTGTAAACGGCTTACACTCCAACCAATCTAAAATCATAGTTTCATGCTCGCTTTCCACATCTTTATGCCACACACCTCCAAAATCTCCACAGATAATAACGAAATCATCCTTTGTCATCTCTTCTTGTTCTGGAAATATGCTGTTGTTAAAACGTTCAAAGTTGCCATGACAATCTCCTGTTATGTATATCATTTGTTTGCCCCCTCCATTGCTGGCTCCAATCTTTGCAATATAGTTTTCACTATTCTGGCATCTTCTATCTTATTGATACCAAAACATTTCTTTCCTGCATCTTTAATAGATGCACCTATGTGATAGGCGTATTCGTCATCTAGAATCAAAAATCTATCATGGAATGCTTCTGTATATTTCACTTTAATCGTCGGGTATTGTTTGTTGAAATTCTCAATATCCACTTTTGATAATTTTGTCTTTTTAGATGTATATATTACAACGTTTACATTTGTTTTCTTTTTCGCTAAGATATTCAACGTCTCTACATCGACATAGTTGTCTATTAATATCAATCTTTTTTCTGCTCGTGATACCAAATCTACTAACAAACTAAAAGCATCATATATTTGTCCATTGAAAAAGATTCTTTGATTTGATTCCTTATGTTCTGCAATATAATCGAAAACCTCTTCAAACCGTTTCTCCGTTTTTTCTTCGTGTTGTTTCCTCCATATTTTCTCCTCGATCTGATTAATTTCTAAATCATTCATCTTTTCTATTAAAAACGTTTCTTGTGCAAAATATCGCCTTAATTCCACAAAACTCTTCATTATACGAACACTAACTTTAACAGCAATATCGCTTCTCAAAACTGCTGACAACATTGCAATTCCCTGTTCTGTATAGACATATGGTAGTTTTCTTCTTCCACCATGTTCATATAACGCTTCAACATCTTGCAAACTTGAAGTTCCAAATTGGAACTTCAAGTTTGCATATTCTTCCTTGGTTAATTGAAAACAAAAATCTTCTGGAAATCGTTTTTCATTTCTCTTCATTGCTTTATTGAGATTTTTTGTCTCCACACCATATAACATTGCCAAATCACTATCCAACATAACTTGCTGCCCACGAATCATATATATTAGTTTTTTAATTGTAACCTCTGACATTTCTATATCTAGCAGTTGTTTTCTTTCCTGTTGTAACATATCTTTTGTATTACTATCTTCCATGTGTTTTTCCTCCTTTTCAACTTGGAGTTCCAATTTGGAACTTCAAGTTGAATTTTTGTTTGAAATCACAAATTGTGATTTCAAGTTGTTTACATCTACACTGCATAATGCAATCTTCTTTCATTACATTTGGCAAATGAGATATACGCAACCTTTAACCCTTTATACTTCTCTGCATCGACATCTTCATCACACTCATCATAATCTAACTTCAATTTATCTCCCGGTATAATCAACGCCCTCTGGGATGTGTCATAAACAATGTTACGCTTGTTAAATCTCACCTCTACAACCTCATGCTCAGACTCATCATATAATGTAATCCAACTGAAATTCTCATCATTACTATACAAGTTGGTTCTGAACCTATACTGATGCAACATTTCTCCTGTCTCATAATACAACGTGACATTGTAATCTTCTCGATTTACATTAAGAATATTCAAGTCCGCAACTGCCTCTTTAAAATCAATCCCTTGATTTAGTTCAAACGCAATCGCCCTCAGGCAATCATAATTCAGATTGATTCGCCCTGAGAAAGCGACTACTTTGTCAATTTCACCGTAGACCTTTTCATTAACATTGTCTCGCAAATATTCTCTTATATCAGTAGCAGTTGGATATGAAAATCTAAAATGATAATGAAATCTTCCTGGTCTGTTAACTATATAATCATTTAAACCATACAATTCATTACATGTCACAATGTACATTTTCTTTCCCCCAGCTGTTCCATCAAAAAGGCTAAGCAATTTTGCTTGTTCATCATTTTCTCTGTTTGTTCTAAATGTTTTATCAAACTCATCAAACAAAACAATACATTCTTGCTCTATTGACTCTATAAAGCGTGCAATTCCTGGCAACGCCTCATCTACAATGATAACCGGATAACCTTGGTTAATAGCACGTTGACATAACAACTTGGCAAATATAGATTTTCCGATACCTTTATCGCCACTTAAAATTACACCAAGACTTCTCTTGAACACCTCAAAAGAATTTAATACTTTTCTAACTTTCTTTTCATGAACACCATATATTTTCTCTGTCACATCAATATTAGGATGTTCCTTCAGAAAGAAACCTTCGTCCTTGGAATACAATGTCACATACGTCTTCACTGGAAGCACATCATATGTTTCAACTGTACTTCCAACAATTGAATATTGTTCACCGATTCTAACTATTCTCATAAAAAAATCCCCCTTAGATTATTATTAACTCTAATAATAATTCTAAGGGAGGATTTCATATTTGTCATTGAACTTGTAGTATAAAAATTTATCACTACGCAGCCCTTTTCTCTATTAATTTTTCATAATACAATTGTATTCTTCTACAATCGCTTGCTCTGGTGTGAATTTCAGGTGCAAGATATGTTCTATTCCCACACAACATTGCATCTACAGACAAACCAAACAATTCGCTAAGTGCATATAGATTATCAACGGTCGGCATGCTGATACCATTCAGCCAGTGATAGATACTCTGCACACTACCAAGTCCAAGATAACGTTGCACGTCTTTCACGCTTATTCCATGCTTATCCATGATTCTACGTAATTGAATGCCTGTTTCACGTTTGTTAATTTCCGGTATCACGCAAACCTCTCCTTTTCTTTCATAATCCTACTTCACCAATCCAACCATCTCGCTAACAGCATTGAACCCATTTCTCTTCATATATTCTTCAATGCCATCAACAATTTCCATGGTCACTGCAGGATTATGGAAGTTCGCTGTTCCGACAGCTACCGCACTTGCTCCTGCAAGTATCATTTCGATTGCATCCTCTCCGCTTGCAATTCCGCCCATACCGATAATCGGAATGTTTACAGCGTTTGCAACCTGGTATACCATGCGCACTGCAATCGGATGAATTGCAGGACCGGATACACCACCTGTCTTATTTGCGATTGCAAATGTCTTGCGGTTGATATCAATCTTCATACCGGTCAAGGTATTGATAAGAGATACCGCATCTGCGCCGCCTGCTTCGGCAGCCTTCGCAATCTCTGTAATATCTGTTACGTTCGGTGTTAACTTCATAATCACCGGTTGTTTTGCAAATTTCTTAATCTCTGCGGTTAATTTTTCTACCTGCTTCGGGTCTTGTCCGAATGCAAGGAAGCCTGCGTTTACGTTTGGACAAGAGATGTTAATCTCCATCATATCGATTGGTTCGTCTGCAAGTCTCTCCACTACTGCAAAGTATTCTTCCGGTGCGTGACCGCAAACGTTCACGATAATCTTCGTGTCGTATTGTTTCAAGAATGGAATGTCTCTTTCACAGAAGAGGTCAATTCCCGGATTCTGAAGTCCGATGGCATTCATCATTCCGCCGTAGGTTTCTGCTACTCTTGGTGTCGGGTTTCCTGCCCAAGGTACGTTTGCCACACCTTTTGTTGTGACTGCACCTAATTTGTTGAGGTCCACGAAATCTACAAATTCTGCTCCTGAGCCGAAGGTTCCGGAAGCTACCGTTACAGGATTCTTCCATTCTACTCCTGCAATATTTACTCTCATATCCATTAGATTTCCACCTCCGTAGACAAGAATACAGGACCATCTTTACAGATGCGCTTGTTGTTCACGTTGGTGTGATGGTCTTTGTCTTTGCTCTTGCAGGTACATGCAAGGCAGGCACCGATTCCGCAAGCCATTCTCTCTTCCAGAGAAATGTAGCATTCGATTCCGTTTTCTTCTGCATAATTCTTGATTGCACGAAGCATTGGTGTCGGTCCGCATGCAAAGATAATATCTGCTGTGAGGTTGTTCTCAGCAATCGCATTCATAACATTTCCTTTGGTTCCGACGCTTCCGTCTTCTGTGGAAATGTAAAGGCTTCCGTTTGCCTCGAACTGCTCTTTCAAAAATGTATGTTCATCGCGGTATCCTACCACGATTTGTTTCTCACAATTGAGTTGTTTCGCAAGTTCCAAGATTGGCGGAACACCGATTCCACCGCCCATAAGAAATGCCTTCTTTCCTTCTGCCTTTTCGAGTGGGAATCCGTTTCCAAGTGGTCCAATTACAGGAATCGTATCACCTGCTTTTAATTCAGAAAATTCTTTGGTTCCTGTCTTTTCACCTGTCACGCGGTAAACTACTCGAAGACAGCCGTTTTCTTTGTCAATTTCACAGATACTGATTGGTCTTGGAAGCAATTTGGTTCCATCACTAGTGTACATGGAAATAAATTGTCCAGGTTTTGCAGTCTGAGAAGCCTCTGTCTGAAGCCACATGCTGAAAATGTTATCTGCGAGTTGTTCCTGTGAAACTACAATTGCAGTTTCTTTTTTTCTGTCTGCCATAATGAATCTCCTATCGATTATTCAAAGCTGTCGCAATGTCTAATACCATGTCTTCAACCGCCGCTCTTGATGCTTCTCCGAAGTTCTCTGCACCAAACTTCGCATAAGCTTCTTGTTTGTAAGCTGCAATAATTCCACGGGAAGAGTTGACGATTGCACCAAGTCCGTCTTCATTGAAGAAGTGTACAAGGTCTTTTCCTTTTCCACCCTGTGCACCGTAACCCGGTACTAAGATGTATGCTTTTGGCATTACTTTACGAAGAACTTTACCCATTTCCGGATAAGTTGCTCCAACTACTGCTCCTACGTAGCTGTATTCATCGCCCATGTGGGAAGCGCCCCACTCAGCAACCTTTTCACCAACGATTTCATACAATGGCTTGCCATCAACCAGTCGGTCTTGGAATTCACCGCTGGATGGATTTGATGTTTTAACGAGTACGAAGATACCCTTGTTCTCTTCTTTACAAACTTTCACAAATGGGTCCACACCGTCTGAACCAAGGTATGGATTCACTGTTACGAAATCTTCATCAAATGGTACATATGTCTTGCTTCCAACCTGTACGCGTCCCACATGTCCTACTGCGTAAGCTGCAGAAGTCGAACCGATATCGCCACGCTTGATATCACCGATTACTACAAGACCTTTTTCTTTACAGTAATCAACTGTTTTTTTGAATGCTACAAGTCCCGGAATACCAAATTGCTCGTACATTGCGATCTGTGGTTTCACTGCCGGGATAAGGTCATATGTCTTGTCCACGATTTCTTTATTGAACTGCCAGATTGCCTCTGCAGCTCCCTCTAAAGTTTCACCGAATTCTGCAAATGCTTTTTTCTGCACGTGCTCCGGAATATAGTTTAACATTGGGTCTAATCCCACTACGATTGGTGCGTTTGTTTTCTTAATGTTTGCTACTAATTTGTTAATCATCTTCTCATCCTCCTGATACTATTATCTTTCGTATACGACATTACCACTAACCAAAGTATAGGCAACCTCGCCTTTTACTTTGCGACCGTGGAATGGTGTATTCTTGCCTTTTGATAAAAATGTGTTCTTGTCGATGGCATATTCTTTGTTCTTATCAAAGATGACAATGTCTGCAATCTTACCTTCTGCGATGGCGCCCTTGTCAGCCAAGCCAAGAAGCTTTGCCGGATTATAGCTTGTTTTCTCTGCCATCTGCATCGGTGTAAGGATTCCCGTTTCAACAAGTTCTGTATATGTCAGTGCTGCCATCGTCTCAAGTCCAACAATACCGAATGACGCTCTCTTCATAGAGCAGTTCTTTTCCTCTGCCGAATGCGGTGCATGATCCGTTGCGATTACATCCATGATATCTGCTTTGAGACCTGCTTTCAAGGCTTCCACATCACTCTTTCCGCGAAGTGGCGGGTTCATCTTGAAGTTTCCGTCATCCTCTGTGATATCATCTGTCGTCATCGCAAAATGATGTGGACAAACCTCTGCTGTTACCGGAAGTCCTTCTTTCTTTGCTGCTTCTACAAGCTTCACACTGTCTTCTGTTGAGCAGTGGCACAGATGAAGTCTCACGCCTGTCTCTTTTGCAAGAAGAATATCTCTTGCGACAATCACATCCTCTACAGCATTCGTAATGCCCTTAAGTCCAAGTGCCTGTGCCTTTTCATCGGCATGCATAACTCCGCCTTCTACCATTGTGATATCCTCGCAATGCGCGAAGATGGAAATGTTATTTTCTTTCGCAATCTTCATGGCCTTGCGATAGAGCGATGCGTTCATGACAGACTTCCCGTCTTCACTGATTGCATGACATCCTGCCTTTGCCATTCCTGCGATATCGGCAAGCTCTTCGCCCATCTGTCCTACGGTGATGGCACCTATCTGAATCACGTTGACAGGGCATTCTGTCTTCGCACGCTCGTGAATGCTTGCAACCATCTCTGCGTTATCTGTAACCGGCTTTGTGTTCGGCATTGCACATACGGTAGTTACACCACCTCTTGCCGCTGCTTTCCCACCGGTCTCCAATGTTTCTTTATATTCCAATCCCGGGTCACGAAGATGCACATGAAGGTCAATAAATCCAGGCATTACATAGGCGCCTGTTGCATCAATCACACGGTCTGCTTCTGCCTCAATCCTCTCAGCTACCTTCACAATCTTCTCATCTTGCACGAGAACATCATAGATGCCCTCGCGTTTACTCTCAGGATTCAGCACGTATCCATTTTGAATCAAAATTTTCATATCACTACATTCCTTTTAAAACTTCTATCGCTTTCTCCAACTGATTGTCGCTATCCGGATTTGCCTCGTCGTATACATACTCAATCTCTACATCCGGTTCAATTCCTTTTCCATGAATATTTCTTCCATTCGGCGTGAAATACTCTGAACTTGTCACTTTGAGTGATGTCCCGTCACCCAAAGAATAAATGTTTTGAACAATGCCTTTTCCATAAGTCTTGGTTCCGACTAGTGTACCTATCTTGTAATCCTGAACAGCACCTGCGAATATCTCAGATGCACTTGCACTGTAACCATTCGTAAGAACAACTAATGGGACTTCTAACTTATGTCTCTCATCTGATGAAAATGTCTGGCCTTTTCCATTCTTATCCTTAATTGACACGATGGTTCCTTTCGGAAGAATCAAATCAAGAATATCACATACCGTATCCAGATTACCACCGGTATTGTTTCGAAGGTCTACAATCAATCCCTTCATCCCCTGCTCGGTCAGGTCCTCGAGTGCTTCCTCGAACTGCTCATAGGTAACACTCTCAAATGCCGTCAACTGAATATAACCCAGTTTGTCATCCTTCATCTCATACGCCACAGTGTCATTTTGAATCAATGCTCGTTTGGCAACACCTGTATATTCTTCCCCGGTTTCTCCGCGAAGAACCGTAATCTCAACTTCCGTGCCAACTTCTCCGCGAATACGTGTTACAATGGAATCTAAGTCCATACCGGACACATCTTCACCATTGACTTTGTAAACGATATCGCCGGACTTGAAGCCTGCCTTCTTTCCCGGACAATCATCATAAATCGTTGTAAATGTTGCAAGTCCCGTTGTTCGGTCCTGCATAATCACAACGCCGATTCCGCCAAAAGTTCCTAAAGTAGATTCAAAAAGAGCTGTTGTCTCTTCTTTATTGTAATATACCGTGTAAGGTTCCTGAAGTCCTGCAACATATCCGCGAATGATATTTTCCTGCAATTTGTCTTCGTCAATTTCGTCGGAATACAAATATATCTCATCAATAAGAGAGCGGATATTTCTCAATTTCAATTCCGTCTCACCTGTCACGAGACTGCCTTCTTCCACTCGTAGCACGCCGGTTTTGACCAACACAATCGTGCATACAATCAGCGAGAAAAGTGCACCGCAAAGTGCACCTTTCCAGAAATTTCTTATTTTCTTTCTCTTTGGAGTTGACTCTATCTGTTGCTCCATATCTTCCATGCCTATACCCCTATGCTTTCAAATGCTTTTTAATGGTAAAGAAACTTCCGACAAAGCCGATTCCCACACCAAGCGCAAGTCCAACCGGAAGCAATGTCTTGTAAACCTCTGATACCGGAAGGAACTCTAATAATGTATTCAGAATCGAGAACTTTGTCAAAATATAATTGATTGCCTTCTCATAAGCAAAGTAGAGTACCACAAGTGGCACTGCTGCGCCAAAAATACCAATCAGAACACCTTCAAAAATAAACGGTGCTCTTACAAAGGAATCCTTTGCACCGATGTATTTCATAATCGCAATCTCTTCTTTTCGGATTGTAATACCCATAGATACCGTATTACTAATCAGGAATATTGCAACCGCAAGAAGAATCAGAATAATGGCACCGGATACATAAGCAATCAGCATATTAAAATTGTTAAGTGCATCTGCAACCTGTTCTGACTTATTTACCTTACGGACTCCCTTAATCCCTTCTGCATACTCAACCAACTCTGCCTGCTTTGATATGTCTTTCATATAGACTTCAAAGTTGTCGGAGTTCTCTAATGGATTGACATCCCAGCCTTCTGCCCAGTTGCTGTCCTCGCCAAAATACTCGTTTCCAAAACTTTCCCATGCTTCTTCTGCGGAAATGTATTTGACTTCCAGAACTTCTTCCCGGGCCTTCAACTTCTTTTCAATATTCTTTAACTGTTTCTCTGTTATATCTTCGTCCATAAATACGACGATTGCAACACTCTCCTCGGCCTTCTCCACAATATACTTAACATTCGTAATCAATGAGTAAAAGATACCGAACATGAAAATACATGCTGCCATCGTTGCAATTGAGGCAATCGAAAACATCTTATTTCTTACAATATTTCGAAGGCCTTGCTTAATTGTATATCGAATAGTACTGACTCTCATTTATACACCCACCTTTTTCGTATCACTCACAATGTTCCCCTTTTGCATTGTGACTACGCGTTTTTTCATTGCATTGACAATCTCATGATTATGTGTAACAACAACAACGGTTGTTCCACGATTGTTTGCTTCTTCCAGAAGTTTCATAATCTCCCATGAATTTGCCGGGTCCAAATTACCCGTCGGCTCATCTGCGAGCAGAATGGAAGGTTCATTTACAATTGCTCTTGCAATAGCAACTCTCTGTTGCTCACCGCCAGAGAGTTCCTTCGGGTATGATTTGTATTTTTGAGCCAAGCCAACCAGCGAAAGTGCCGCCGGAACTTTTTTCTTAAGCACTCTGGTAGGTGTTTCTGTTACACGAAGTGCAAACGCAATATTCTCATATACATTTCTATCTTGTAAAAGGCGGAAATCCTGAAATACAACGCCCATTTTTCTGCGATAAAACGGAATAGCTTTGTGTTTCATATGCCCCAAATTCTTTTTCATAACGGTGATGGTTCCGCTTGTCGGTTCCAACTCCTTCAACAACAAACGAATCAAAGTGGATTTTCCGGAACCACTGTCACCAACAATAAATACAAACTCACCTTTATCTATTTTAAGGTTGATGCCATTTAGTGCCGCTATCCCCTTTGAATACTCTTTCGTAACTTCTTTTAATTCTATCATACGCTCCTCCTAAATTATTAATACTCCAATGATTCCATATATTTCATATACTTCACAACCATCAGTGCAATTTTAAATGTAATCGCATCCTCAAACACTCGAAGGTCGAGTCCTGTACTCTTTTGTATCTTGTCCAAACGATATACCAAAGTATTTCTGTGAATGTACAATTGTCTGGATGTCTCTGAAACATTTAGACTGTTTTCGAAGAACTTATTGATGGTTGTCAATGTCTCCTCATCAAAATCGTCCGGCGATTTCCCCTCAAAAATCTCTCGGATAAACATCTTGCAAAGTGGTATCGGCAATTGATAAATCAAGCGTCCGATTCCCAACGTATTATATGCTATAATATCTTTTTCCTCAAAGAAAATCTTTCCGACATCCAATGCCAGATGTGCTTCTTTGTATGACTTGGATACTTCTTTAATATCAGAGACAATCGTTCCATATGCAATATGGCATCCTTCCACATCCTGTGCTTCTAAAAGACTTTGAAGTCGCTTTGCATACTTCTCCATATCGCTGTAGCCTTCGTTTGCCTCCACCTCTCTCACGACAATGATATTTTTTTCGTCAACCGCCGTGACAAAATCCTTATTCTTACCGCTGAGGATGATACGTACCTGTTCCAAAGTATGAACCTCTTGTCCAACAGGCATTTGCACAATAAAGATAACACGTTTTACTTCTGTGTCAATATGCAATTTTTTTGCACGATTGTATATATCTACCAAAAGCAAATTGTCAAGCAACAAATTCTTGAAAAAATTGTCTTTATCAAAGCGCTCTTTATACGCAATTAGGAGATTCTGAATCTGAAATGCAGCCATCTTACCGACTGTAGTAACCTCTTGTCCTTCTCCGAAAGCAACTAATATGTATTCTAACTGATACTCATCATATATTTTAAAAAATTGACAGTCTTGTATGCTTGTGCTGTCTTCTGCTGATTCTGCAAATGAACGCGCAAAAGTTATTACCTCTTCTGCCCTTGTACATGTGTTTGCGAGAATCTTCCCATCTACGTCCATGACACACAAATCAACTCTTGTGATTGTCTTCATTCCTTCAACTGTATTCTGAAGTATTTGATTCGATATCATCTTTATCCCTCCGTAACAAGTAACCTCTTCTAATCTTAATGCAAAATCGCAAAAAAATAAAGAGGAAAATCGCATGTTTTTATGCATTTTCCCCTTTTTTTGCCATCTCCTTTTTCAAAAGCTGTCGCAATATGAATTCTTTGAATTTTTGAAAAGCGTTTTTTTCCTTTTTTAACTCATCCAACAGATTACCAAAACCCAACCACACCTTTGCATTTACCAAAGATTTGTTTCTGTAAATGAACTGCTCCTCTATCGGTGACGGAAGTGCTGAAAGAATACATTCTGCCTCTGCTCCGTTTACCAGATTTAAGAGCATATCGTCTGAAGCTGCATTTTCTTGCATGGTTGCCTTATCCACCACTTGAATATTGGAGTAATCTTCCTGCATGTACATTTCAAGCTTCTGCAAATCTGCTTCATCTTCTGCAAGCAAAAATACTCTGGCACTGTTCTTGTGCAAAAAACGCATAACCATTTTGATAAACAGTAACTCATCCACTTCTTTTAATCGTCGTTCGTCTGTTTCACCTGCTGCCTCCAACATTCCTTTATCACTTGCCAAGGCGATATCAAAATGTTCAAACAACTCTTTCGCCGTCTCGTCCTGTTGGAATTTTGCCAATGTATTCATGGTGACCATCTCAACCACACTGACCGGCTCTGTCTCCATATATGACACGACACGTTTTACCGCGTCCTTTGCCGTAAGATTGTCAATTTGTAAATCTAATACTTGTATTTTCTCGTCCATAACCTCACCTGATAAAATCCAGTTTTTTGATTATAACAGATTTCCCTTTATTTGGCAACTCTCATTTCTC
>JAZQSP010000055.1:0-30464 GCA_045630205.1 Faecalimonas sp.
GTTAATTCGTTAATTCTTGCTGTAAGTACAGCTACTTGAACTTCCGGTGAACCTGTGTCGCCTTCTGTTCTGGCATATTCAGCCATGATTGCTTGTTTCTTTTCTTTAGAAATCATTGCTTGTTCCTCCTATTTTCTTTTAATAACGCCTAAGATTAAGTAATGGTTGGAGAATCCGATTACCGAACCTTGGCTTTTCATACCTTGTTACTTTATCATACTTCCTACTTGCTGTCAACAAATTCTTTGTATGAATATCCAAGTAATGCATCTGCCAGTTCTTTCTTCCCTTCAGCCAGCAATTCCTTAATGTAAGTACTGCTGATTTCACGTCCTTCATGACGCTTTTTTTCTAAAACTTCCACTTGAAAACCATGTTTCTCACCATATGCTTGTAACATATGATAATCGCCGCGTTTCGCATGTCCGAAGCGAAAGTCTGTTCCGACTACAATATATTTGGCATGGAATCTATCTACAAGCACGTTCTCGATAAAATCTTCCGCCTCTATAGAAGCAATCTTCTCATCAAATGGACAGTCAATGAAATACTCCACTCTTCCATCCAGTCGTGCAGCTTTTTCTTTGTTGGAAAGAAGCATCTGATATGGTTTATTCAGTTTTTCAAACATTGGACGCATATCGAACGCAAACACAATTCCTACAACGCCATCCCTCGCCTGATGCTCCTCAACACGTGACACGAGAAGTTCATGTCCCAAGTGAAGTCCATCAAATTTGCCAAGTGTGATAGCTGAATCTCGTACATCCTGATATGCCTCTATCCCTTTAACATACTTCATTGTTTTTCCTCTTATGCCTGTTCATTCCTGTCAAAAAACATTTTTTCTATCTTGAAACTATATTTATCTTTAATAAATTTGTAAATAGCAATAAAATTGCCTTTGTCATCATACACACGCACCATTTTACCATCCACTAATTCAATAAATTGCTTTACATGTTTTGGCATAAATGTATTGCCGTTGTATACAAATGACATGAATTCTTCTTTGAGCGTAATCGCATCATAGTCTGAGAACATCTCATCTATCGGAACTAGAATCTTGTCCAAGTTGCCTGCTTCATTTAGTTCCTGCACCTGCGATAATGTCAGACTGTCGTCTAATTTGAATCTGCTCACTCTGGTACGGATCAGTTCTTCCATGCAAGCACCACAGCCCAATTTTTCACCGATATCATGACAAAGTGTTCGGATATAGGTTCCCTTTGAGCAGGACACTTCCATGCGAACACGCGGAAGATTGATTTCTTTAATCTGAATATCAAGAATGGTCACAAGTCTTGCCTTGCGCTCAATCTCCACACCTTCTCTCGCAAGCTCATAGAGTTTCTTGCCATTTACTTTCAGAGCAGAATACATTGGTGGAATCTGCATATAGTCTCCTACAAAAGACTGAATTGCAGTTTTAACAGTTTCCTCATCTAATGTATCTGTAGACATCTCACTCAATACCGTTCCCGATATATCCTGTGTATCTGTCACTTTTCCAAGTAACATAACGGTCTCATAGGTTTTATTCTTATCGGTCAGCATATCGCAAAGTTTCGTGGCTTTCCCCAAACATACAGGAAGAACGCCTGTCGCATCCGGATCCAGCGTTCCTGTATGACCGATTTTCTTTTGTCCTACGATTCCTCTAAGTTTTGCCACTACATCGTGAGATGTATAGCCTTTTTCTTTATGAATATTGATCACTCCGTGTATCATATCATTGTCCTTTTATAATTGTGTTTGAATCTGCTCGATGAGTTTTTGGACTATCTCCTGTGCAGTCCCCATCATTGCAAGTCCGGCCGCCTTCACATGACCGCCACCGCCAAAATGCTGTGCCACTTTACTTACATTGACATCGCCGGAAGCACGAAGACTGACTTTATATTCATCTTGTGCTAACTCATACATAAATATAGCAACTTCTACGCCCTGTGTCACACGAAGTTGACTCACAATACCCTCTAAATCAGAAGGTTTGATTCCATTTGCGTCCATTGTCTCCCTCGTGATATGAGAAGCAATCACTTTTCCGCCTAGAAGAAGCCTGCTTTCCTGCAATGCTTTACCGAGCATTAGATTCTGTACATATGTTTTTTCATAATAGGTCTTATCAATAATCTCACTGGCACGAATATTCTTTCGCATCAACTCCGCAGCCGCTTCCATCGTCTCAGGAGATGTGCTGGAATACTGGAATACACCGGTATCATGCACAATTCCAACATACAGACATTCTGCAATATCTGTTGAGATTAAATCTTTGTCAATCAGATTGTAAATAAGTTCAGAAGTTGAACTCGCTTCCGGAACAATATAGTTCTCGCATGCAAATCCAAAATTGCTGATATGATGGTCCACACACAGCGTCTTTTTTGCTCTGTCAAACAGACACTGCGAGAATCCAAGACGGTCTACGCTTGCGCAGTCAAGTGAGATAAACAAATCGTAAACCACATCTTTTACCACATGCAAAATCTCTTTTGCCACCGGAAACATATGAAAACATTCCGGAACTTCTTCTAAATACACATCCACTGCAATATCCGGGTAACGGTTTCTGATATATTGATAGAGCCCCATACAGGAGCCAAAGCAGTCTCCATCCGGGCGAATATGTCCGCCGATAGCAACTGTCTTGGCCTGTTTCAGTGCGCAATTTAACATATTATTCTTCCTCTTTTTTGATATCCTTTGTAACATCATCAATCATTTTAGACATTGCAACACCATATGCGATAGACTGGTCCATCACAAATGTAATCTGAGGGGTATTGCGCATGTTTAAGTTTCTTGCAAGTTCACGGCGGATAAATCCTTCCGCACTCTGCAAGCCTTTGATGGTGTCTGCCTGTGCCTTTTCATCGCCAAACACACTGATGTATGCCTTGCATGTCTTAAGGTCAGGCGCCACTTCAACTGCAACAACTGAAGTCATAGGAGCAACCCGTGGGTCCTTGATTCCCCCACGGATAATGTTGCTGAGTTCTCTTAGAACTTCCCCGTTGACTCTTGTATTTTTAATACTGTTTTTTCTCAAAATTCATTCCTCTTTTCTACTATCTTGGAATTTCTACCATCTTGTAAGCTTCAACCTGGTCGCCTTCCTTGATGTCGTTGAATCTATCGAATACGAAACCACATTCATATCCTGCTTTTACTTCCTTCACGTCATCCTTAAAACGTTTGAGTGATGCAAGAGCACCATCAAAAATCACGATTCCGTCACGAATGATACGAGCAGAACATCCACGTTCAAACATACCGTCAAGCACATAAGAACCTGCGATTGTACCAACGCCCGATGCCTTGAATGTCTGACGAACTTCTGCGTGACCGAGTACCTGTTCTTCGAATACCGGATCAAGCATTCCCTTCATGGCCGCCTGAACATCCTCGATTGCGTTGTAGATAACGCGATACAATCTCATATCAACACCTTCTGAGTCTGCAATTTCTTTTGCTGTTGCATCAGGACGCACGTTAAATCCGATAATGATTGCATTTGATGTAGATGCAAGTGTTACGTCTGATTCGTTGATTGCACCAACACCGCCATGAATCACTTTAACTGCAACTTCATCGTTAGAAAGTTTAACCAAGCTCTGTTTTACGGCTTCTACTGAACCCTGAACGTCAGCTTTTACAATGATGTTGAGTTCTTTTACATTACCAGCTTGAATCTGGTTGAACAGATCATCCAGAGACATTTTTGACTTCGTATCATCAATCAGTTTAACCTTATTCTGTGCAATAAATGTATCCGCAAAGCTTCTTGCTTCTTTTTCAGTGTCGCATCCTACGAATACTTCACCTGCATTTGGAACATCGTTAAGACCGAGAATCTCTACCGGTGTAGATGGACCTGCTTCTTTTACACGTCTTCCCTTGTCGTCAATCATCGCTCGAACCTTACCGCATGCAGCACCTGCCGCAATCGGATCACCAACGCGAAGTGTTCCCTTTTGAACAAGTACAGTTGCAACAGGACCTTTACCTTTATCAAGTTCTGCCTCGATAACAAGACCTCTTGCATGACGATTTGGATTTGACTTCAGTTCTAATACTTCTGCTGTCAAAAGAATCATTTCCATTAATTCTTCAATTCCTTCGCCTGTCTTAGCTGATACCGGTACGAAAATCGTACTTCCGCCCCAATCTTCTGCGATTAATTCATATTCTGTCAATTCTTGTTTTACTCTCTCAATATTTGCAGTTGGTTTGTCAATCTTATTGACTGCAACTACGATTTCAATGCCTGCAGCTTTTGCATGGCTGATAGCCTCTACTGTCTGCGGTTTTACACCATCGTCAGCAGCTACAACAAGGATTGCGATATCTGTTGAGTTTGCGCCACGCATACGCATAGCCGTAAACGCTTCATGTCCAGGAGTATCAAGGAATGTGATTCTCTCTCCGTTTACCTTTGCAACATACGCACCGATGTGCTGTGTGATACCGCCTGCTTCACCTGTTGTTACGCTTGTGTTACGGATTGCATCAAGGAGTGATGTCTTACCGTGGTCAACGTGACCCATAACACAGACTACCGGCGGACGTTTCATCATCTTGCTCTCGTCTTCCTCATCTTCTTTCAGAAGTTCTTCGATGACATCGACAACCACTTCTTTCTCACAGAGGATTTCGAATTCCATTGCAATCTCTTCTGCTGTCTCAAAATCAATTTCCTGATTCAAGGTTACAATTTTACCTTGCATGAAAAGCTTCTTAACGATGACTGATGACTGAATCTTCATGTGGTCAGCCAGCTCCTTGATTGTAAGCATTTCAGGAATTGTAATCATCTTAATCTTTTCTTCTTCTTTTTGAACAGGTTTAGCCTGTGGTTTTTGTTGAAGTGGAACAGTTTTCTGATTCTTTCTGTTCTTACCGCTTCTCAAGCCATCTTCCTGATCATCCATGCGATAGTCTTTGTCTTTTTTCTTGTAATTATCCTTTTGATTCTTGCGCTGTGGTTTTTGTTCACCCATTGGCGCCGGAATTGACATTCTGTCATCACGACGTTCGCCACGACGTTCATTTCGTCTATCGTCTCTTCTATCGTCTCTTCTATCATCTCGACGGTCGTCTCTTCTGTCATCGCGACGGTCATTTCTTCTGTCATCACGTCTGTCATCTCTTCTGTCATCACGACGTGCCGGTCTCTCTCCACGCTCAGGTCTTTCACCACGCTCTGCTCTTTCACCACGTTCAGGTCTTGACGGACGTTCTGCTCTTTCAAATTTTTCCGGCTTCTCTACCATAGGTGCAACCACTTTCTCAACTACAGGTTCAACCGGCTTTTCTACTGCTGGTGTTACCGTCTTTTCCACTACAGGTGCTAATGGTTTTTCTACTACCGGTGTTGCCGTTTTTTCTACTACAGGAATAGCCGGCTTCTGTACCGGTGCTGCCGGTTTCTGAGCGTTTGGATTCGGTCTGTTTGGTTTTACAGGTTGGCCATAAGAGAATCCTTGACGAAGTCCATCGCTATCCTGACCATAAGAACGTCTCTGGTCATTACGTCTTTGGTCCGGACGACCTTGCCCCGGTCTGTTTCCGCTTGGACGCCCCTGTCCCGGACGATTCCCTGCCTGACGGCTGTTCTGCGGTCTGAACACCTGTACAATATTCTTTTTCTTAGGCGCTTCTGCAGGTGCTTCTTCAGCCTTTTCAGGAGCTTCTGTTTTTTCAGGCCCCTCTGGTTTTGCAGGAGCTTTCGGCTTTGCAGGAGCTTCCGGCTTTGGTTCTTCTGCCTTTGGTGCTTCTGCCTTTGCAGTTGGTGCAAATTTTGCTTTCACCATCTCTACATGTTCATCTTCCAATGAACTTGCATGACTTGCCACCGCAATATTTTGGCTTCTTAAAAATTCAATTACTTCTTTGCTCGTTTTATCTAATGATTTTGCTACTTCATGTACTCGCAATTTTGTCATATAACTACCTCCTCTATGCAATCGTATTCTGCTGCGCTTCTATATGTTTTGCAATTCCTCTTGCGAATCCCGGGTCTGTCACCGCTAAACTCGCTCGAAACTCTTTCCCCATTGCATGCCCCAAGGTATCTTTATCTCCATAAAAATAGATTGGCACTTCATAGAATTCACACATGTTCTGAAATTTCTTTTTTGTATTATCTGACGCGTCTTCCGCTACAATTACAAGTGCTGCCATGCCCGTTTTTACTTCCTTTTCCGTACAAAACTCACCACTTGCAACTTTTCCCGCTTTCATTGCCAGACTGACTAAGGATAATGCTTTACTCAGTTTCAATTGCATCAAGCTCCTTTTCTAATTTTTCATAAACCTCTTTCGGAATGGAATGTTTGAAAGAACGCTCTAATCCTTTGCATTTTACAGCCTTTGCAAAGCATTCTTTTGAAGGACATATATACGCGCCGCGACCGTTTTTCTTTCCGGTTGCATCTAGTACAAACTCTTCCTCAGAAGTCTTCAAAACACGTATCATTTCTTTTTTATTCTTCATTTCTCCGCATCCCACGCATTTACGCATAGGTACTTTTTTATTTACACTCACTGAATCACTTCCTGACTACATTTCTTCATCATAATACATTTCGTCTTCGTAGCTTTCCGCTAATTCCATCCAGTTTGCAGGAAGCTCTCCGGATTCGATTGCCTGAGTCTCACTCTTGATGTCAATCTTGTATCCTGTGAGTCTTGCTGCCAATCTAGCATTCTGACCTTCTTTACCGATTGCGAGTGACAATTGGTAATCCGGAACAATAACACTTGCTGTCTTGTCATCCGGGTCAGCTGCAACTGAGATTACTTTTGCAGGACTAAGTGCATTTTCGATAAGGTAAGCAGGGTTTTCATCCCAGTTAATGATGTCAATCTTCTCTCCACGAAGTTCGCTTACGATTGCATTAACTCTGGCACCATTCATACCTACGCATGCTCCTACCGGATCTACATCAGGGTCGTTTGACCACACAGCAATCTTAGTACGAGAACCAGCTTCTCTTGATACACTCTTAATCTCAACAATACCTTCTCTCACTTCTGTTACTTCTGATTCAAATAAACGTTTTACAAGTTCCGGATGTGTACGAGACACTAAAATCTTCGGTCCTTTTGTTGTGTTTTTAACTTCAACCACATAGAGTTTGATACGCTCTGTCGGTTTGAACACTTCGCCTTTTACCTGTTCATTTTCTGTAAGCATTGCATCTGCTTTACCCAGATTGATGCTGATATTTTTTCCAACATAACGCTGAACAACACCTGTCACGATATCCTTTTCCTTCTCGAAATATTGATCGTATACAACCTTTCTTTCTTCTTCACGAATCTTCTGAAGAATCAAGTTCTTTGCATTCTGAGTTGCAATACGTCCAAATGATTTAGACTCAATCGGAATCTGAACAATATCACCAAGTTCAAATTTGGAATCTCTCATCTTAGCATCTGCAAGACTGATTTCCATCACATCATCTTCTACAGTCTCTACAACTGTTTTCTCTGCATATAAAGAATATTCACATGTCTCATGATTCATAATAACTTTTACATTATCTGCTTTACCAAAGTGATTCTTACATGCATTGATTAATGAATTCTCAATTGCCTCCAACATTGTTTCTTTGCTGATTTCTTTCTCTTTTTCGAGAATTGTCAAAGCTTCCAATAATTCTGTGTTCATTTTTTTGATTTCCTCCTAAATTAAAAATGTAATGCCAAACGAATCAACGCGATATCATTTCTCTCAAACTTCTGTGTTGTCTCGTCTTCATATTCAATAGTTACTGTATCTTTATCGTATTCCACAAGAATACCAATAAATTCTTTTTGTCTGTCGATGGCACGGTAAGTGCGAATCTCGACTTCCTCTCCAATGCTTCTTGCGAAGTCTTTTTCTTTCTTAAGTGGTCTTCCAAGTCCCGGAGAGCTCACTTCAAAGATATAAGTATCTTCAATATAATCCTTTTCATCCAAAATGTCTGAAAAAGCACGGCTGACTACTTCACAGTCATCTACGGTAATTCCACCCGGTTTGTCAATGTAAGCCCTGAGGTACCAGGTTCCTGCTTCCTTTACATACTCTACATCCACCAATTCGAATCCATTAGATTCAATGATTGGAAGTAAAAGTTGTTCTGTTTGCTGTTCATATTGTTCTCTCTTAGACATCTGAAGCCTCCTTTAAGTTTGTTGGTTTTTATGTAAATCACATAAATAAAAGTGAACCTTTCGGTTCACTTTCTCGCCAACAATTATTACGTTATTTGAATAATAGCACTTTTTGTTATAAAAAGCAAGTGCTTTTTTATTTTCTATCCGGTTTCAGCGAAGAATACAATCCCATTTTTAATTGGTTCTCCATTTAGGTCTTATAAAAGTAATATATTCGGCTACGAAGCACACGGGAAAAGCTGCAAATATATCAACAACCGAATGTTGTTTTACAAATGCAACAGATATGCACACCAAGGCACAAAATACAACAATAAACGTCTTGCATCCCCTTGATGCAGATTTTTCTCTGAGCCACGTAGACGCAATTCCAATCGAAATCGCAACATGAAGCGACGGACACACTCCCGTACAAGTATCAATCTGATATAAAACACCCATAATATTCGTGAAAATATTATTTCTCACAAACACATCCGGGCGTAAATCATGCCTGTTAGGGAATACAATATAGATAATCATCGCCAATATCTGCGTGATGATAATATATTTATTCATGTTTTTAAAATTGTCCGGATTATATAGTGCAAAATATATCAAGGATACAATAATAAGCAGATACCAACCCACATAAGGAATTACAAAAAATTCGCAGAACGGAATTACATCATCCAACCAACAATGAATTGGATAACATTTTTCGTACGGTATCAAATTCTCGGTCAAAAAATATAATAAAAAATAACCAACCCAACCAAGTAAATATAGCAAATGATTGTACTGTTTTTTCATTTTATCACATCCCAGTATTATGATTTCATGTCTTATTTACTATAATACCACTTGTTTTTAAAAATAATGCTATTTTTCTTTCGGCTCTCTTTGCGATAAAACAATCGCCAGGAAAATCACAACAAATCCAACAAACATCCGAAGTGTTACTTTCTCATGATAGATAATAATAGCAAACACAACTCCGAATACCGATTCCAAACTGAGCAGCATCCCGCCAATAGAAGCTTCCGCATATTTCAATCCATAACTTTGCAAAAAAAGACAAAGAGCTGTTGCAACCAATCCTAAATAGACAATACCGCTCACTGTGCTTATAGGGAATTCACTCGGAACTGTATCTGTAATAAAAACGAAAACCCACGCCAACATTGCTACCACACCGAGTTCGATGGTTGTTAAAAGCAGTGGATTTTTCTTTTGGCACATAATCGATGATAGCACAAGATTCATCGCGCCGGGCACACCGCTTAGAACCGTCAAGACATCTCCTGATGACATACTGAAGCCTCCTTGGAGAGACAATATCCCGATTCCAAAAAGACAAATGAATACGCATAGAATATGTAAAAGTCGCGGTCTCTTTTTTGTTGCAAACCAATGAAAAAACGGTACCAGTACACAGTACGTTGTGCAAAGGAACGCACTTTCCCCGGGAGACGTATCTGCCGCAAGTCCTTCTACTTGCAAAATATAACTAATAAATAGTGTAACTCCCATCCAGATACCGTCAATCCAATATTCTTTATTCAGTAATTTGTAAAATGGTACTGCAACAATGATTAAAGCAATGCTTGCCACCGTAAAACGAAGTGCAATCACAAACGAAGCAGAAAACACTTCTGTTGCTATCTTGCCTATTGCAAATGTACTGCCCCAAAGCATTGCCGTTAAGAAAAGTGCAAGCTTAGCATATCTTTTTTTCTTCATCTTATGTAACTCCTGTCCTGTCAAAAAGTTTTTCGCAATTATTTGTAGGCAATATATCTTGGACTCTCATCCGGTGAACCGACCTGTATAACCAATAAATCATCTACATAAAACACATATAATTCGTCGTATTTTCCATCCAACACATAGGAAATTCCATTTTCGTAATCATTGCCAAGATAACGTGTGTTACTAACAATTGCTTCTTTTCCTTCTATAAGTTTAGCAATATCTATATTTTTTTCATTATCCTCTATCTTAGCACGTTCAAGAAAATCTGTAATGTGTTTTTCTTCTAAAACAAATTGTGTATCACAATAATTTCCTTCTATGTATTCCATGGTAATAACATGAAAACATAGAAATTGCTTGAAATTAAAATCATAGAGAGAAATATCACGCTTCTCATAATAGACATAACTTTCATCAAAAGAAATATCCGTTTCAAATTCTGTAATATCATCCGAATAGCGAAAAGCAATCAACCTGTCTTTCGTCTGAATCTCAATCGTCGGATATACAAGCAAGCAACCACCTATTAATAGTAAAACAAATAAAATTATGTTAATGTTCTTTTTCATATAGTATGCCTTACACTTCTTTTTCAAAAATCAAATCAATTTCTTGAATATATCCTGTTCCAAGTTGCTTTGTTGGAATACATCCTACATATCGCCAACCAATCTCTGCTTTTTTGTCGATTATAAAACGATAATTTTCAATACTATAGATATTATCAGAACCAAAACCCCTTCCTCCAATACCACAACTTACTGTTTCGTAATCATATTGATACATAACATAATCCTCCTTGTCAAAGTCGTATTTTTCTACTCATTTTACTTGTATCACATAAAACTTTCTGCAATATACACTTTCTTTGCCTGCCTATCCCACATTACGATTATTTCGCTGTTATCTTCCTGCTTATTATACCACCAAAGACACTGCGAAAAATTAGGATAGTGTTCATCTGGCACATTGATTGCATCCAGCCACTCATTAACTGCTTCACCATAGCAGGAATGATATAATGTTTTATTTTCCTTGGATGACCATGTAAACATTGCTTTAACGCCATCCTCGCTTTTATATGAGAAAACGTGATACCGTTTACCATCTCCGTGAAAACTTTCACCGGTATCTTGCTCATATATTTCTATACATTTGGATTTTACAGGCATTTGAAATCCCCAATTCATCTTTAACACCATAGAATAATTCGAATTTAGGTGTCTTAGAATTCCAAATGCAATCGCACATATTAAAATTATGGTAATAATAGAAATAACTTTCTTTTTCATATCTTTTTTGCTTTTTTACTCTTCTTTACTTTCTCTATATCTTCTTTATCAATCCATTCTTCTGTATAACCGCACTCACAGCATATGTATCGATTAACATTAACAGCAGAGAATATTGTGTTTCCAATCATCATGTTGTTTCCCGAACCATAGGCACCTATATATCCATCAAATCTTAAGATGTCAGACGAACTACATTTCGGACATATTCTTGTGGTTTTCATAATTATAACTCCTTCTTTTTCTACTTACGAATTGCCGGAATGTTTATAGTAGATTCTATATCATCCCACAAAACACTAAATGCATATACCGGTTGGTAAAATCCCTTTGTATCCAATTCGTAATCCAATGTTACACCAATCAATTCAAAATCTTTGTCTCCAGCGCCTAGGAAATATCCTTTTTTCATTCTGTCAAATGCTTCTTTTTCCGAAATGATTGGAAATGACTTATATTCCTTGTACTCTATCACACTGTTCATTAATTCCGAGATCATACCATCTGTTGTATACTCACACCGAATAGAGCCATCATACATTTTCCCGTCTTTCACAATCTTATCCACTGTGAATTGATATAATGACATTTCATGTTCAAAAATTGCTCCCTCCGGAATAGTAACTCCCATCTTTTCTAGTGCCTGAGTCAGTTCGCTCTCAGTAGCATTCAATTTGATTTCCTTTTCCTCCTCATCATTAAATGATGCATCCATATTTGTGAATCGATAGGTTTTTCCTGCATAATGTACCCAAATACTCAGCCGATTACCGCCTTCACTCCAGTAAAGCACTTCATCCTCATAAATATCGGTTCTGCTTTCATCAATACCACATCCAAATCGACCAAATATTTCTTCTGCCACTTCTCTGGTTCCTGCCACATCTGTGACGCTTGTCCGATATACCATAGCCGTATTATCTTCTGATGATAAATCCAATTCCGTTGTCACACGAACATTTTTCTGACGGACAATATAACTGCTAGGCAGATTCCCCAACTCCTCCATTTCATAGATTCCAAAAATCAATGTAAATGTTGTTAAAGTCACCAATAATGGTATTTGAAAACAAACCGTTGCCAAAGCGTTGGTTTCTTGTTTCTTCCACTTTTTCACTACAAACATAAAAAGACGATAGAAACCATAACCAATCATGGCACCCACTGTATTATCCATTAAATCATCTAATTCACAAATTCCTAAGTCTAACAACAATTGTGCAATCTCAATTATGCATGTAAACAAAAATCCTGCCAAATACGTCTTCCAAAAAACCCGGAACTTCTTTGAAACAAAAGGAAGAAGAAAGCCAAACGGTACAAACATCATAATATTGAATATGATGTTTCTCCACTCCCTTGCTGAAAAATGATTCCAAGCTTCCTTATACGAGTAAAACAACGGATAGATTACCCTGTTCCCCCAGGATATACTAAGGCCACTATATCTAAGCATAGTTGCACCGACTACTACAACATAAATAATAAAAACTGCATATAAGAACAATCTTCCTATTGGAATCGTTATCTTGCTACATTTTCTTTTTTTTGCGATTAAATTGTAAATTAACAGTATTGCTCCGAAGAGTGCTACTACCACAATTCCTAACGCAATAAAGCTACTCCCTATCGAAATAAGAGTCTGTATTCTCATGACCTTCCCCTTTTAATCCTCTGTGCCTTTCTTTTTCATGATTCACATCCTAAAATATTATAATATGCGACTGACAAACAACAAAATTGCAACTATTCCTATTACACAACAATAAGACCACGGATTACCGCAATTCATAATCCACCCAATTCCATAGTATTTACGTACAAATATGTTCTTGTCATTTGGATTATAATAGATGAATGTATGATGTTTTTTAAGCCATTCTCTAACTTCTTTTTGTGTCCATTTACGTTTCTTCATCTCTACATTCCTCCATGCATTTCAGTACCCTGTTATATACAGGCACATCCTTTGTTGCAACTGATACAACTTCTAGCTGTCCTTCTTTAATCATATTTTCTATTCGTGAATGAACAAAACTATCGCTTATCCCCAGTTGATACTTTCCTAAAACTGCACCAATCAACCTCGCTTCATTAAATTGTTCTTCGCAACTACTTATTTCCTGTAAGATATAATAATCATATATATCCTCCGATACACTCACCAATTTCCCGTTTAATGTCGCGCGTAGTTTTGCATTTTCCTGCTGCAATATATTCCACTGCATGACACACATCTTCACAAATGCTTCCGTTACCTCTTTTTGCAATGGTATATACTGACTCCATTCTTCTGGTCCAACATCGCCCCAAGCATACTTTTGGATGATTGTATTATCATCCTTTTCTTCGTATTCCTGCAGTTTAACAAGATATACTTGCGGCGAAAGTTCTTTGTAAAACTGTCGTAGCCAACTCATAAACCAATACATTCCACAAAGTTCATCCGGATTATCACTGTACCAAATGCGCACTGACTCTCCCTCATGTAGTCGTTTTGATATAATTTCTAAGCTTTCTTTAACTTTATCAACTAATTCCTGAGCATCAAAATCATCAAATTCCGGATAACATTTCACATAAAGATTCTCTATCACTTCTTGTCTTTTTGTTCCTGGAATTGTTTCTGATATATCTCCAACACTTAACGAAAACGCAAGACAAAAAACATCTGATGTTCTTCCACCTAACGGAACAGCCTTTTCCCATGCTTCTTGCTCTTTTCGTTCAAACTCTTGCCTTGCCTGTTCCAATTCTTCCTGTGTTGCTTCTCTTCCGTCTGAATGACCAAGAATAACCGTACTAACCCCTCGATATTTTCCTTCTCCAAAATGCTGTGCTACTTTCAAACTTCCGCCAGCGCTTTCACTAAAAACAATCTCTATCATTTTCACCCTCTATGTTTTATTCTGCTATTTCAAACTCTGCATAACAAATTTCAGTGTCATAATCACCAGGATCTCTGAAATCTGTGATTTCCTTACCAATTCCCTCATTCTTCATTTTTATAAAGCCAATCATTATACACTGTATAATGGTCTATGCCATCCCCCAATTGAGAGCTTATCATTCCGCGTTCGATTTGATCCCATGTCACTGTAGAATCATTTGTCAAAACATATTTCACATATGAATCAAATAATGCCGTTTCTGAATTAGGCTCTCCTTCATATCGCAGCATGTATTTATATGTTTTGGTAGTCATTTCTCCCTCTTCTATCCAACGAATCGTATATGTATTATTTTTATAAGTCAATTCCTGAATATACAAAACCGGGTATTCATCTTTTACGGACTCATAATATTCTGGGGAACATCTTTCTTCATCAAGCGTGTAATATTTCGCAAGCATTACCGAAGATTCTTTTTTTGTCTTTACATCATCCAAAAAATCATCCCAAGTTTGTTGGCCTTCCGTTATATCGCTATTTTCAAAACAGACAAACTCTGCTTTCTTTGCATCCTGCAAGGTATAGGTGATTGATATATTTTCAAAAGATTCAGAATGATTTTGTGAATCAGGCACATATTTGGTATTGTTGAAGATTTCCATTCCTAAGATCTCAATTCCCCATCCCACACAATGTCCTGATTCCACAATTGTTCCTGCTTCTGTTTCTACTGTGGCATCCATTGCAATTTTATGATATTTTGTTAATTTATAAAGAACTGCTCTATACACAACCGTACCACCATCTTTTAGATGCAATGGTATTGGAACAAACAAAAGTAACATTACAACTATAATAATTCTTCCAATGACTTTCTTTTTCATAATCAGAAACTCCTTCCACTCCTTCTGCTTGACTAATCAAGATATTCCACACTTGCCTTAATAATATACTCGTCAAAAATTAGAATTGGTTTCACCGGAAACTGTTCAATTATCTGTTACTTTCATTATACCAAATCCTATGTTTGCCCTCAAGAACATTCGGAATAATTATATTTGTAGCGATAGAACAGTAAGTTCGTTTATGGTAGCGTAATCTCTTACATTACTAGTCCTTGCAAGTCAGTTTGCTTTTTAAAGTGTTCAGATTCGAACACTTTAAAATTTGGATTATATATTTCTTCCCAAGTATTTCTTCTTTTGAAATTGTAATTGGTAAGTTTTGGACTGTTATAATTTATATGTTATTAGTCAGAAAAAGAGTAATTCGTTACACACGAATTACTCTTTTCAATAACTAAAACTCCTTCTTCTCCATAATTCTACAGGATATCAGATACGAAATACCTAACGCTATAACAACAGCAACTCCCGCGATTCCTAATAATACAATCTTTTCAAGAGACAACAGCTTTGTTGTGGCGCCCGACAAATCAAACGGTCCTATTCCAGTAAACACAAATACACCTGCAAAGATAATAGCCACAACAACAATCATAGCTATTCGTGCCTTTTCTGGGCCGTATTTTAATTCAATCGGTAACATAATCGCTACAAAAATAAGACTTCCCAGTACATACGCCAATGCAAAAATAAGATTATCCATTCCAAAAACATACTCTTCTTTTAAAAAGTGGGCAATCAGCATGAAAATAACATCAGCAATGAGACCACAACCTGCCGCCAGAAAGGCTAGCACATATTTTTCACTAACATACATCTTTCTGCTTATCGGCAAGGTCATTAAAAATGCACAGCCATTTTCAAAATAATCATAATTAATCGTTGTGACTACAAACATTGTAAATATAATATTGGCATAAACAATAACAAATTCAAAATTCGAACCTTGCAACAGCATGAACACAACTAATAAAAATATTATAATCATAGATTTCGCCTGTAATTTTACAAACGCAAAATCCTTCATCAACAACCCTTTCATACGTTTTCACCTCTTACCATAAGCAGAATCATTTCATCAACATTTCCTTTTTCAATCACCATGTTAGGATAATTCTCAGCATAATATTGCCTTTGATTCGTCAAACAACGATATGCGAAAGACTCCTTTTTCACCTTTAGCAAATATTGTTTATCCAACTCCTCATACTGTTCTAATGAAGGTTTTAAAACCGCATACTCACTAAGTAACACATCCGTATCCTCGTGCATAATGATTCGACCATCGTGAATCATATACAAGTCATCACATAGATTCTCCAAGTCTGTAGAAATGTGAGAACTGATTAAAATCGAACGTTGACCATTCGCCATGTACTCTTGTAGCATTTGCATGAATTCATCTCTCACAATTACATCCACACCAGCAGTCGGCTCATCAAGTATTAATAAGTCTGCCTCATGCGAGATAGCAACCAACATCTTAAGTTTTGTCTTCATCCCTGTAGAGAACTCTTTGATTTTCTTATTCATCGGAATCTTATACTTCTCACAGTTTTTCAAGAAAGAATTCTTATCAAATTTCGAATACAGAGATGACATCACAGGTAATAAGTCCTTCACAGTTACATATCCACTGAATCCAGAATCAGAAAGAACCACGGCCATATTCTCTTTATCCTTCTGTGTCATCTGTTGAATTGGTTTTCCAAACACTTCAACCGTGCCACCATCATCACGGATCAAACCAAGGATTAATTTAAATGTGGTGCTTTTCCCTGCTCCGTTCTCTCCGACCAATCCGGTAATCTGTCCCGGTCTGACTTCAAGCGAGCAGTTTAAGTCAAATTCTTTATAATGCTTTTGCACATTTTCTAATCTAATCATCCAATTATTCCTCCAATATAAGCATAAACAAGTCTTTTAGCTCCTCATTGCTCATTCCACAGCTTCTTCCTTTTCGAAGCGCCATTTCAATATCATTTTCTACTTCCTTGCGTTTCTCTTCCAACATCAGTTCTTGATTCGCACAGGAAACAAAACTACCTTTCCCATGTACTGTTACAATAAAGCCCTGCTCTTCCAACGTGTCATATGCCTTTTTTACAGTTAACGCACTGATTCGAAGTTCCTTTGCTAATAAGCGCACCGATGGAAGCATCTGCTCCTCTTTTAAAGAGCCTTTCATAATAGATGCTTTAATCTGATTTACGATTTGTTCATAAATAGGTTGCATGGATGAGTTGTTAATTATGATATTCATGTAATCACCTCTTCTTGCAAACAGTATATAACAGTATATAACTCTTGTCAACGTACAAAAAAGAAAGACACCACTTTTGTGATGTCTGTTAAGTCTCTTATGTATTATTCCCCAAGACGAATATTGATTCCGCCTCCATTGCTATCCCCATTATTGAGATTCAAATATGGCGACAGCGCCTGTGCTGTATTGATAACCGGCATAGACTGAATATACACTTTACCAGGACCTGTAATACGTGTGTGGAACAAGCCTTCGCCACCGAAGAAAATATTCTTCGCACCTTGAACAGGCTGAATATCCATTGTACAAGTATCACTCATCGCTGCAAGATAACCGGTGTCCACGATAATACTTTCACCAACGCCAAGGTTATATTCCTTGCAATATCCATCTATCTCGAGAAATACCATTCCATAGCCGGTAATTCTCTGCATGATAAATCCTTCGCCACCAAAGAAGCCTCTTCCAAGTTTTTTCTGGAAAAACACAGATAAGTCAAGACCCTTTTCCATTGCTAAGAATCCTCTCTTTTGCACAACGATTCCATTTCCCTCTGATACCTGGTAAGGAATAATAGAACCTGGGAAAGTAGATGCAAATGCAATCATGCCTGTTCCGCCCTGAGCTGTATACTCATTCATAAAGATGGACTCACCGGAAAACATTCTTCCAAGTGCTTTCTTAATTCCGCCTCCGCTATTCGTATCCATTCTCATATTCGGACTCATCCAACTCATTGCACCACTTTCTGTACAAAGCGTCTGTCCTGCTTCCGGATAGCAGATGACAACCGGTAAATTTCCACCTTCGATTTCATATCTAATCATATCTGCAGACCTCCTTGTCGTACACAATTATATACATCTATTATAGTATAAATATGAACTACTTGGCAATAAAAAATCCTGCTGCAAAAGAGATAAGATTGGCCACAAATGCATAGACAATATAGTATCTGTTTGTCCTTGGTTTGTCAGCATATCTTCCTAAGAATTTACAGTAAAGCATCGCCTCTATTGCAAACACAATGAGTTCAAAGAAAATATAACCGGCTTCATACGCCATAGGACCCTTCTTGTAATGAATTACATTGAGCAATACGTTTAAAAGCACCTGTGTTATAACATTTACTCCGGCAAGAAATAGAAATTGCTCTTTTCTTACAAGTCCAAACATCGCTGCAATAACCAATTCAATTGCAATCGTTGCAAGAATTCGAACAAACAATAGCCCAAGCTCTGTCTTGTAATCGTATGATTTTTCTGCTTCTATTTTTTCCTCTATCAGAACCAATTTCTCCGTTATCTCACGTTCTTCCTGTGTTGTATCAATTGGTTGCTGAAAGTTTGACATATCTACTGTATAATAACTGTCAAATGCATATTTTTCATAAATATCACTCACCAAAAATGTTCCGCTTTCAGGATAATACAGAAGAATCTTGAATGTACTCGGCGGATAGTAAACCCAGTCTAATTTCTTTGTCCCGTTCACCTGCCATCCTTCTTGCAAAAAATAAAATCCATCTACATCTTCATACTCTACAAAAGCCTTCCATGTTTCATAATCTAAATTCTTATAAGAATAAAGTTCGTTCTCATTATGCTTTGCATCCGCTTCCGTTCCATCCCATGCAGTAGACGGACCTGTAGAAATACTTTCAGACAACAAGGTTCCATAACATTTTTCCGGACCCATTCCTTCAAATGTAATCTGTATAGAAGGTTTTGGTCCCATATCTGCATGCACAGTCATTGTAGCACAAAGCATCCCTGTGATAAGGCACATAACTATTGCCTTGAACCTCTTTCCCTTTTTCGTCATAAGAATCACTCCTCTTGGTCTATTTGTTCAAACTCATCATCGTTCCAATAAAGAACGGAACCTTGGACTCGCAGTCAATCAGTAGATATACAAATGGACGATCCAGATACACTTCTTTTCTCTCTAACATTGCCGAAGTGCCATCTGCAACTGCAATCATCGTAGCCGCACCTGCCTTTGTGCCTTTTTCTGCAACTGAGATAAATGTCTTATGAAGAACGCGATCAATACAAATATACTCACGTGTTGTTGTTCCAAGCCCCGAAAAGTTCGCACTAGGTGTAAAAGCGTCCTTCATTCCCATTTCGCAAAGGATATCCGTCATTTCAACAGTACTCTCTGTTTCAAACTTCGGTATGGTCGTAGCAACTGAAATATTTAGCCCATTTGTAAGCAATGTATTTAGATACTCCCCATCTAAACCTTTGATATATTCGTTTACACTCACACCTTTGTTTGGAAGCAACGCAATAAACGCATATTTGCCTTCCTTGTAATATTTCACAAAACCTGTTGCATGGTCATCTTGTAAATAAATGTGCTCTTCGCCATGCATATAGTCTGCCTCTTGTTTTTGGTCATCTTCTGTCACAAATGTACCACGTCGGACATCATCTTTCGTATAGATATTAGCCCACTCTGCATCAAAAGCCAGAGCATTAATCAGATACATAATATCATCCTTTTTTATTTCATCTAATATCTCCGGTATCATTCCGTCTGTCTTTTCTTTTACCCAGTTATTAACATCTTTAAGCGCCTTGTTATCAAATGTCACCTTATAAATATCAGCACCATAATAATCGGCATTTACCTGCAAGAAGTCGTCATTCACAGTAAAACGCTCATCATCTCTAAACCAGATAGAGTTTGCAAGATTCAGCTTATATTTATCTCCTTGCGGTAATGCTTTTATATAACTGTGGAAATATTTATTTAGTTCTTCTGTAGACATTCCGAGCACTGCCTCCATCTGCGACAGTGTTTCACCCTTTGCCCCATTTGCAGTCATCGCAAGTGCACTCAAAACAGACAATGGTGAAATTAAAGTGTTCTTTCCGTCCTCTGCACTCGTCTGAAACAGTCGGACTGCAAAATCAGTAAGGGCTACACAATTCACCTCGGACAACTGAACATCCGGTTTTGCATTCTGTTTCACATCTTTCATCAAGTCCTCACCCTGAATCTTAGGTGAACACCCTGTGACAAAAAACATCATCGCTACTAACATAACAAATAATCGTCGCTTCATTTCACTCCATCCTTTCACTCGTTTTATTCAAATGTAACTTCGTCCGCATACACCATATGTTCTATGTTTGATGTGTCAGTTCCTTCCTTTTCCATGAACCGAACAATTACAACAGTTCCTACCGGAAATGCCACATCACCCACTTCATGGTCTTTATGTTCCACATTAGTTGTACCGTTTTCTCCTATCAGATATTCCTCCGGGAGAACTACAGTCAACTCGGTTCCAACCGTATACAATTCGGTATCCGCAGACTCCTTAATAATTCCTACAAAGCCCTCCCGAACTAACGCTGTAACTTCTACTTTGATTTCACGAGCATCTGATGTGGCTTCTCCGGTTCCTGTCGAAGTGTTTTCGTCCACACCACTTCCGTCTGTCACTTCTTCAAAACGATCCTTGTCATCCGCATTTCCCTTGTTTTCCGACTCAATACTTGTGCCTTCCCCTACAATACCGGTACTGGTATCTGATTTCTTGTTGCCACCGAATCCCTTTAAAAACAAACTTCCAACCGTATACACACTAACAAAACAAAGAAGTAAACTGGCCGCAACACGTGCCCATCGTGAAACCCATTTTCTTATACTCCTTTGTGCCTCGAGATTTCTTTTATTTCGCAATACTTCAACCTCTTCAATCAGTTCATCATCCAGAAGATTAAGCGCATCATGTAGATTATCTATATTCATATATCAAATCCCTCCTTTTCCAAATATACTTTCAAGTTACATCTCGTTCGGAAAAGTAACGATTTTGCTCTGCTCTCGCTCATACCACAATACTCTGCAACATCCTTTAAAGAATCAAGATAATAATATCTTCCAACAAATAGATTTCTCGCATCCTTTGGAAGTGTCCTAAGAAACTCATTAATAGCATCTGCAAGCAATTTTACTTCCATATCTTCTTCCGGAGTTCCACCGCCTTCCAAGCAATCTTCTAGCTCTGCAAGAGACAACGTATATTCTGATGCC
Source organism: Faecalimonas sp. (assembly GCA_045630205.1). Classification (GTDB taxonomy): domain Bacteria; phylum Bacillota; class Clostridia; order Lachnospirales; family Lachnospiraceae; genus Faecalimonas. The sequence continues at coordinate 21,314 of JAZQSP010000055.1, forward strand.
CTTCGCTTTTGACGATTCTTTTTGCGAAAGATATCAATAGAGATACGTCTAGTGAGTTTCCCGAGATATGTAGACAGGATGCTTGGCTTATGCGGTGGCATAGAATTCCACGCAGCCAGATATGTATCATTCACACTTTCCTGACTATCTTCAAAATCCATCAGAATATTGTGAGCAATTTTAAAAAGATATCGCTCATATTTATTTTTCGTTTCTTCAATTGCTGTCTCATTCCGTTCCCAGTAGAGAGCAACAATGTGTTCATCCTGCATGTAGATTCCCCTCTCTTTAATGTTCCTTTACTATATATCTCGTCAAAAATGCACGATAGTTTCAATAATATTATATAAAATTTATTCTTTTTAAAAAAGGAAAAAGATAAAACTATGATAATACGATTGAAAAACATGGCAGGAATGGGTATAAAAAAGGCCTTATAACAAACCTATACCCAGTGATAACCCAAATACTATTTAAAAATGTTTGTCAAATTTCCTCACTTTCTATAACACCGACTAACATGTCAAAAAATACCCACGCTTTCGTAAAATCATGGGTATCAAGCTACCAAATTTACCATCCTATAGAAACTCAGGCTCAAACAAACACCTTATTATACAAGTAACGGATAATTCTGGGTATAGAACATGCTTGTTTGCTTGTCTATACCCACTCGCCCTAAAAACACCCTGGCTACAACGCAAAAAGCATTCCTTAACAACAATAGGACTGCCGTAAATACGACAGCCCTATCCTTTATCCTCTTTGCTTATTACCGCTTCCGCCTCGACTTGATTGTTTCAATCGGTTCAGCGTCAGTTCTTTGTCTTTATACATAATCTTGGTTTCTTTACCTTCTTCGTAAAGGTACACATTCTCAACAACATCTTTTTTCTGCAATTTGATTCCCTTCACACCGGCAGCAGTCTTCTTCATCTCTGAGATTTCGCTTCCGTGGAATCTGAGGAAATATCCTCCCTGTGTCTGGATTACAACGCTCTGTTTTGCATTGATAATCTGCACGCTCAAGAGTTCATCACCGTCATTAAGCTTTGTTGCTGCAATGGTACGTTTTCCTACTAAGAATTCTTCTCCGCTTACCTTCTTAACCATACCGTTCTTGGTAGCAAACAGTAAGGTTGCAATGCGGAACTGATTCTCATCACAGATAAATACAATCTCTTCCTCTGCGCTGTTAAAGTTACTCATATTGTCAATCGGAGTTCCCTTATCACGGAACTTACCGAATGGAACATCTAAAACTTTCACCTGGTGCATCTTACCGGTATTCGTAAACATACAAATCTTTCCGGTGTTGAGGCAGGATACCACATACTTGCTCTCGAGGTCGGCAGCATCTTTGTTACGCTCGTAAACGGAGGCTTCCACCGTTCTTGTATAACCGAAACGGTCCATCAGAAGCACAACTTCCTGCTCTTCAATCTTCTTCTCTTCGAATACTGCTTCCTCTGCATTTTCAATCACTGTGCGACGTTCTCTACCATATTCCTTGCGGATAGATTCCAAATCTTCGATAATGACATTTGCCATTGAATCGTAGTTGTTCAGAATATCCTCGTATTTTGCAATGTTCTTAAGAGTCGTCTCATGCTCTGCCTGAAGCGCTTCAATCTCTAAACCGATAAGTTTATAGAGACGCATTTCTAAGATTGCAGTTGCCTGTCTCTCTGTGAAACGAAGCATCGATGCCATTTTCTTAGAAATGTTTGACTTGAACTTAATGTTATCGGTTGTTCCGTGAATCAAACACTCTTTCGCATCCTTGACATTCTTACTTCCGCGAAGAATCTCGATAATGAGGTCAATCACATCGCAGGCCTTAATAAGACCTTCCTGAATCTCTTTTCTATCCAATTCTTTTGCAAGTAAGGTCTTATATTTTCTAGTTGCAAGCTCGAATTGGAAATCCACATGGTGCTCGATAATACCTTTAAGGCCCAACGTCTCCGGTTTGCCGTCTGCGACTGCGAGCATATTTACACCAAAGGTATCCTCAAGTCTTGTCTTCTTGTAAAGCATATTCTTGAGATTTTCCACATCCGCATCTTTCTTAAGTTCGATGACAATGCGGATACCTTCTTTCGAAGACTGGTTGGAAATGTCCACGATATCTCCTGTCTTCTTACCTTCCACAAGTGCAGCAACGTCATTTAAAAACTTACCGATACCTGCACCAATCATAGTATATGGAATCTCTGTGATGACAAGACGTTTCTTGCCACCCTTCATATCCTCTACTTCGACTTTACCGCGAACCTTAATCTTACCCATACCGGTCTCGTAGATATCGAGAAGCTCGTCCTCGTTTACCACAAGCCCACCTGTTGGGAAGTCAGGTCCCTTCACGTATTGCATGAGTTCCTTTGTCGTAATCTCATTATTCTGCATGTATGCCTTCACCGCATCCACTACTTCACCTAAGTTGTGAGTTGGAATGCTGGTCGTCATACCTACCGCAATACCTTCCGCACCATTGACGAGAAGGTTCGGAATACGAACTGGAAGCACCTGTGGCTCTTTCTCTGTCTCGTCAAAGTTCGGCATAAAGTCTACGACATTTTTATCCAAATCCTGAAGAAAGACTTCCTGTGTGAGTTTCGCAAGTCTTGCCTCTGTATAACGCATGGCGGCGGCACCGTCACCCTCGATGGAACCGAAGTTACCATGACCGTCTACCATAATCATTCCTTTTTTGAAATCTTGTGCCATCACAACCAATGCCTCGTAAATCGAGCTGTCTCCGTGCGGATGGTATTTACCCATCGTATCACCGACAATACGCGCACATTTACGATATGGTTTGTCATAGCGAATTCCGAGTTCATGCATATCATAGAGTGTTCTTCTCTGTACCGGCTTCAGACCATCGCGCACATCCGGCAATGCTCTGGCGATAATAACACTCATGGCATAATCGATGAAGGATTTCTTCATTACATCGGAATATTCAGTTCTAATAATCTGCTCTGTAGGCAGAGTCAATTGTCCTTTCATCTTCTGTAGCCTCCTATACATCTAATTCTGCTTCATTTGCATTTTCGTAAATGAACGCTCGTCTCGGCGGAACCTCAGTACCCATGAGAAGTTCAGTCACTGCAGATGCCATTCTCGCATCCTCAATCTCAACGCGCTTCATGACACGAGTTGCAGGATTAAGCGTTGTCTCCCACAACTGGTCTGCATCCATCTCTCCGAGACCTTTGTATCTCTGGAGTGTAAATGGACCGTTGACACGCTGACGATATTTCTCGAGTTCCTTATCGTCGTACAGATACTCTTCCTGCCCGTTCTTTGGCATCGCCTTGTATAGTGGCGGCATGGCAAGATACACATGGCCTTCGAAAATGAGTTCCGGCATAAAGCGATAGAACAAGGTTAACAGCAATGTGGAAATGTGTGCACCATCCACATCGGCATCGGTCATGATAACAATCTTGTCATAGCGAAGTTTTGTAATATCAAAGTCGTTTCCATAGCCTTCGGAAAAACCACATCCGAACGCATTAATCATCGTCTTAATCTCAGCATTAGCAAGCACCTTGTCGATACTTGCCTTCTCTACGTTCAAGATCTTACCGCGAATTGGGAGGATTGCCTGGTACATACGGTCACGAGCCGTCTTCGCAGAACCACCCGCAGAATCTCCCTCTACGATAAAGATTTCACATTTGCTCGCATCACGGCTCTCGCAGTTTGCAAGCTTGCCGTTGCTGTCAAACGAATATTTTTGTTTTGTGAGAAGGTTGGTCTTCGCCTTCTCCTCTGTCTTACGAATCTTTGCCGCCTTCTCAGCACAACTCAAAACTTTTTTGAGTGTTTCCAGGTTACGGTCAAAGAAATGAATAATCTCATCATTGGTTACCTTGCTGGTCGCCTTTGCAGCATCAGGGTTGTCGAGCTTCGTCTTTGTCTGTCCCTCAAATCTCGGATCCGGATGCTTGATAGACACAATCGCAGTCATACCGTTACGGATATCTGCTCCGGTAAAGTTCGCATCCTTCTCCTTCAAGATGCCAAGTTCTCTCGCATACTGATTCATAACTGTCGTAAATGTAGTCTTGAATCCGGTCAAATGCGTACCACCTTCGGCGTTGAAAATATTGTTACAGAAGCCGAGTACATTTTCATGGAACTCATTGACATACTGAACAACAGCTTCCACTTCGATTCCTTCCGCTTGTCCTTTGAAATAAATCGGCTCATGAATCACTTCGTCCTTCTGATTCAAATCACGAATGAATCCTAAGATACCATCTTCCTCGTGGAACTCCTCGTGCTCCACCTCCGCACCGCGTCTGTCCTCGAAGATAATTGTAAGCGTAGGGTTTAGGTACGCAGTCTCATGCAGACGACTCTTAATCTCCTCTGCTTTGAATTTTGTCTTTTCAAAAATCGTATCGTCCGGAAGGAAATTGACCTCTGTACCGGTTTTCTTTGTCTTTCCAATAATCGGGAGGAGTCCGCCCTCTAATTTAACAACCGGAATACCTCTCTCATATCTGTCATGGTGAATACCGCCGTCTCTACTAATCTTGACGTCCATATAAGTAGATAGCGCATTTACAACCGAAGAACCTACACCGTGAAGACCACCGCTTGTCTTATAAGAAGAGTCGTCAAACTTACCACCTGCATGAAGCGTGGTATATACCACACGTGCAGCCGGAATCCCCTTCTGGTGCATTCCCACCGGAACACCACGTCCATTATCTATAACTGTAGCCGAACCGTCCTTTTCCAAATAGACTTCAATCAAGTCACAGAAGCCCGCCAAATGTTCATCCACCGCATTGTCCACAATCTCATAGACAAGGTGATTGAGTCCCTTTGTCGAAACACTTCCGATATACATTCCCGGTCTTTTTCTTACCGCTTCCAGCCCTTCCAGTACCGCAATACTGTCCGCATCATATGTATTCTGTTTTGCCATTCGCTCTAAAACCTCACTTTTTACTACATCTTGTGCCTCAGCACATACTCTCATACATTCTATAGTAACACTTTCGATAGTATCTTGGCAAGTAAATCCATCGCATTTTTTACTTCTTCTACCGTATTTGTCTGTGCTCCAGCCTCAATCAGAAGCGTTTTTGGCATCAAATGCATGTTATAACGGTAACCTTTGAGATAAATGCGCCTTGTAAAGCCTGAAAATTGCTTTTCCGACTCCAATTGCATTTGAAGCGAAAGTGCCAGATTATCCTGTATGTATGGATTTGGCATCGATGTCAAATCTCCGTTACTCTTTGTTCTGCAAAGACCATTAAAATACATAATCTTTGCCACCTGTTTTCCCTCTATCTCAGTTACGAGATGAGTGGTTTCCGGAACGCCGTCACGGTGCAAGTCAATGACAACCTCAATACTCGGATATTGATTCAGAATCTCCTTCACACCGACCTCCGCCTGCTGATACGCTTTGCTTCTGTCCAACTTCCCATTGATTAGGTCATACACACCATTGTGATGCAACGTCTCAATTCCATGTGCATTTAACTGCTCCGATAAATATTTTCCCATTCCTACAATGCTCGTACTTGCATCTCCTGCCTTAGAGTCTGCAAATGCTTCTTGGGAATGTGTATGGAAAATCAGCACCTTCGGTCCATTGGAGGATGTATTGATTTTCATATTCCGACTGAGCAAATCATCGACATTGAGTTGACTTGCACCAATGCTCGTGGTGCTGTCTACCGTATAGAACTTACTAATCAGATAATTGAAGTCTCGCAGTTTCTCAATCGACATATCAACATTTGCCACCTGCGTTGCAGGAGAAGAGTCAGATGAATTCAAGGTCAAATCCTCGCTGATTTTCTCCTCATCCCTTGCCTGCTCCGCAAGCAGCATTTCATAAGTAAGGCTGTCCTCCACCTTGGTTCTCTTTGGTGCATTTGCATTTACATAATGATAGAGCGGAAATAATTGTTCAACAATCCACCCTGCATAATCATTACTCTTTTGACTGCTATTCAAATAGGTCAAACCCGGAAAGAAGGTCATAGCAGCCCATTGGTGCAAAACCTTTCTTCCTCCCCCAATACCTATATATCCAATCAACATCACACATACGAAAGCCATGACAAAGCCTGAAATCCGTCGTCTCAACAACATCACTCCTCTAACTTTAACAATATATGTGATTTTGATTATAATTAGACCTACGCTCCCTTTATAAATAAAAGGTTCAATCCTTCTGCTATCGTTGCGCCGATTCGGTCTATCGATTCATCAATGTCCTTCGGCGTCACAAACATTCCATAGAGATGCGGTGCAATCAGTTCTTGCATCATCTCGTATTTATCGTCAGTCTCAAGTGTGGAGAGTAAATTTTCCATGGTATCTCTCACAATTGTCGCCGCATCCACAACCGTAGGAACTCCGATTGCAATGACTGGAACCCCAAGTGTCTCCTTGCTAATCTCATTTCTGTGATTACCCACACCAGAACCCGGATGAATACCAGTATCAGCAATCTGTATTGTGCGATTCAATCTTTTCGTATTACGAGCAGCTAGGGCATCCACCACAATCACAGCATCTGGCTTCGTCGTCTCAGCAATACCCTTAATAATCTCATAACTCTCCATGCCGGTTTGCGCCATAACTCCCGGTGCAATGGCACTCACCATGTTGACTGCCTCTTCGCCCATCGCATATTTCCCATACTCTTTCACGATATGTCTTGTCACATTCAGACACTCCACCGTGTGTGGACCAAGTGCATCCGGTGTCACATCACGATTACCAAGTCCAACCACCAAAACCGTATAATCCTCTTTGTCCTTGTCCATTTGGAGTACATTTCCGACATACTTTGATAGTTCTTTGGCTACGACATGATGATACTCTTCATCCGGCAACGCCAGATTCGCCATCTCCATCGTGATATAGGTTCCGATTGGCTTTCGCATGCTCTTTGCACCGTTCTCCGTCAAAATCTTAACTTCCGTGACGCGTATCTCGTGTTCTTCATCGTAGAACTCTTCCACACTCACCCCCGAAATCTCAACATTGTCCGACTCAAACCGCTCTTTGTCCTCAAGAGCTAAGTCCGTATGAATGTTATAACTTCCCAGCATCTTCTTATTCCTCGCTTTTTCTTCAGATATTCTCTAGTTTTTCGCAAAAATGACGAATTATGTATTGACAATTCTCTTTTTCTATCTTAGAATAAACAAGTATGTATCGGTGGAACGTTCCGTGTCCGGGTCTGCCGAACAAATATCAAAGGAAACAATATTTCAATATTGGAGGTGTTTACATTGGCTAACATTAAATCAGCAAAGAAAAGAATCTTAGTTAACGAAACAAAAGCTGCTAGAAATAAAGCAATCAAATCAAGAGTGAAAACAGCTATGAAAAAAGTTGACGCTGCTGTTGCTGCTAACGATAAAGCAGTTGCTGCTGAGGCTCTCAAGGCTGCTATCGCAGAGATCAACAAAGCTGGTAGCAAAGGTGTTTATCACAAAAACACATGTGCTAGAAAAGTATCTCGTTTAACAAAAGCTGTTAACGGAATTGCTTAATTTTAAACATATAAACAGGACAACCTACCGTCATGGGTTGTCTTTTTTATTGCTCAATTCTTACAAAAAATTCTGGCTCTACTTTTGGCATAGAGCAAAAAATCCCTCTCGCGCTGAGAGGGATTTTTATATGTATCTATTACATAGAAATCATTAAGAATCTTGCAACGAATAATAATCCGATAATCGTAACAACGATATCTTTCTTCTTGTAGTTTCCTGTAAATAATGCGATAAGTACGTAAGCAATTGCTCCAAATCCGATACCACTTGAGATTGAGTATGATAATACCATAACAATCAGTGCAAGGAATGCAGGAATTGCTGACATTGCATCTTCCATATCTACTTTTGCGAAGTTCTTCATCATAAGAACACCGACATAGATAAGTGCCGGAGATGTAGCACATGAAGGAATCAATGTAGCTACTGGGCTAAGGAATAAGCAGATAGCGAAGCATGCTGATACGATAACACTTGTAAGACCTGTTCTTCCGCCTGCACTAACACCAGCTGCAGATTCTACGAATGTTGTACATGTAGATGTACCAAGAACTGCACCTGTTACTGTACCGATAGAGTCACACATCATTGCTTCGTCAACACTAATTGGATCACCGTTTTCATCAAGCATATCTGCCTGAGCTGCTGTTCCGTATAATGTTCCGATTGTATCGAACATATCTACAAGACAGAATGTGATTGTAATAGCAATTGCATTAAATACACCACCGATGTGAGCACCAGAGAATGCATTTACCCAAGAGCTTCCTTTGAATACACCCGGAAGTCCGATTGCTGCGAAATCTTTGAAAGATTGTCCAATATTTCCTAAGTTAAATGATGGTTTTGTAAGTGTTGTCACATAGTAAAGAACTGTAACAGCAAGGATACTGATGATTACGTTACCTTTTACGTTCTTCTTAGCAAGAACACCGATTAAGATTAAACCAAAAAGAGTAAGAACAACAGGTGCTAATGCTTTCCAAGCTGCAAATCCAGACTCAGCGCCTGCGATTGCTCCGTGGAAGTCAAACAAAGCAGATACTGTGTATTGATTTCCTTGGATGAATCCAACGTTCTGGAATCCAATGTAAGCGATGAAAAGACCAATACCTGCAGGAATTGCTTTTTTCAAGCAGTCTGGTAATGATTTAGCAATATATTTTCTAAGTCCAGTCACTGACAAAAGTAAGAAAACAAGACCAGAAGCTAAAATAATTACGCAACCTGACTGATATCCATCAATCAAATCAACACCGCTGAAATGTGCTGCTGAGATGAATGAAGTACAGAAGAATGAGTTAAGACCCATACCACAAGCCTGTGCAAATGGCATCTTCGCATAGAACGCCATAAGTAATGTACCCACAATAGCAACTAAGATAGATGCGATATATACGGAATTCCAGATCTGTCCGAGTGCCGCGCTATCTGCACCTAATTCTGCCAACCATCCGCCTGCTCCACCTGCTGCAACCTGAGCTGGGTTAACAACAACGATGTAACACATAGCAAAAAACGTTGTAAGGCCGGCAAAGATTTCGGTTCTTACTGAAGAACCTCTCTCACTGATTTTAAAGAATTTGTCCATCTTAAAA
>JAZQSP010000056.1:0-7675 GCA_045630205.1 Faecalimonas sp.
AAACTCCCCATAATTTTTGAATATTCTTCAGATGCGTTTCCAAGTGTATCTGTGAAATATTCAATATCTTCGATTGAAAAGCCCATCCATTCCAAAAATGTTTGCTGCTGAATTCTGCTTTTCCCCTTCAACTTTCCTTGGATTTCGTCAAGAACTTCCCCGGCTGTCTTCAGTTCTCCGGCGGCATTCCGTGCAGAAATGCCAACCATAGCGAAATTTTCGGCCCCGGCGCCCCATCCTCTTGCACTCTCTCCAATCTTCACATTCAGAGAAGAAAGAATGCCTGTCAGTTTCCCGGATTCAAGGCCGGCCATTTCTGCAGCCTGTGAATATCTGTCGAGTTCATCCGCTGCAATTCCCGCTGCTTGCGAAGTGTGAAAAAGATTGTTCAGACTTTCAATCTGTTCACCAATTGCAGAAGCCGCGCTTGCAGCCATGTTTTTGAAAACGCCGTCGGCAAATTCATTCAGCTTTTCAAAGGCGTTCATTGCAGTTTTGAAACTGCTTTCATCCGTTTCAACGCCGAATTTTGTTAAAAATTCTTCAATGAATTCAGCCATTTGAAGCCGCCTTCCTGATACGCCGTTCGTTTTCGTCCATTGTGTCAATCACTTCATTCAAGAAGAAAATGTCTGAGAGATCGACCGCACCGTTTTTCAATGATTCAAACTGTATCATTCCACGGCAAACTGGGCGGATCAACCAATCTTCACCCCCGGACAAATTCTTCAATTCAACGCCTAGGCTTTCTCCTTCGAAAATCCGCTTTCCGCCTTGGCTTTTAACTCTGTAAAAAAATCGGAAAAATTCACCTCAAGCGCTTTCCAAGCAAGATGAATCAAAGTCTTCAAGTCAATGTCTGAAAACATCAAATTACCTTCAGCCATGATCGGCGCAAAACCCCCGCCCCGGCTGTTTTCCCTCTGAACGCTTTTCAGGAGAGGGAAAAGAACCGCTTCAGCCTCTTCATCACTCATCTTTGAAAGCGCTTCAGAAAATCCCTGAAGACTCATCTTCTTTCCTGAAAAAATCAGTGATTGAATACGCCGTGCAACATGGAATTGCTGAAGAGCGTTCATCTTTGAAAAGCTGTAATTGTTTCCGTTTATTTCCATTTTTCACCTCATAGAAAAAAGGCCTCTGAATTTCTCCAAAGGCCTTTTTCCCCTCTCTCAAAATTTAATCAAGTTTTTAGATCCCAGGGCCAAGAATGCGGCTTTCGCTGATATAGTCAAAAGCCCATTCAACAGCTTCAGCCTCTTCCCTGTATCCAAGTTCTCCAAGTTTCCGGAACGCACAATCTGAAAGAGAAATAACGTCTCCCCTTGCGATGTCAGAAATGGAGATTGAATTCTTCCCGTGAAGAAGCGGGTTCGAAGTCTGAAGATTATACATCTGCTGCAGCATCGCATTGACGGGGGAAGTCTTCAAAAGTCGGACGGTGCAAGTTCCTGAACGGTTAGCGGAAAGAGAATGAGTCCCGTTTCCGTCTGCACCAATCATCATTATGTTTCTGTCTCCCGCCGGTGAAATTGTGATTCCCTCTTTGGCCGGGGCCGCACCACTGCCAAGGGGGAAACTTCCGCCGGGGCCAGAAATCGAAGCAACAACTGAAAGAAAACTGTAAGTCGCCATTTGTATCACTCCGTTTCTTATCTGTTGATCGTCAGTGAAACGTCAACGGTATGGATGGCCCCGGAAAGTTTAACTGCGCACTGAATAGGCATTGCCTTTCTTTGTTCCCTGTCAGACTGGCTTTGAGTCGAGAAAGAGGCAGAATAAATGTAGAAGCCTTCAGGGAGATAATCGCCAGTATTCAGAGTGCCGAAGGGGGAACCGTTCCACACGCCTTCACCAATCAGGCCGTTGTTCTTCGCTGAATTCATCACTCCCGCAACAACTGAAACAAGCTGATTTTGTCCGGCGTCAGTCTGAGGAATTTTTGTTGTTGACGTGTAAAGCGAATTGAAAACTTCAGTCTGGACCGCATCAGTCAACCAATCCAAACCTTGGACTTCATCAATGAAAGTTCCATCAGTCATAGTTCCGTATTGAATGATGTTGGCTGACTTCTGATACTTCACAAAAACATTTGCGTGATTCTCTTTCAGTGCATCCGCCTGCGTCTTGTTCAAACCTTCCGCAACAACTGAAGGCTCCTGTTTGAACATCAGCGTGATCGTGCTCATATTCTGCGAAAAGTCCACCGTCGCAAGCCGCCCAAGGAGAGAAACAACGGCGTTCCCATTCGCTGAATACTGAGTGAGTGTCCTTTTGTATCCAACACTTGCCAATGTTCGGATGATTGTTTGTGTTGCGTCATCCGGATCAAGATTTTCCGTCGCGCTGTCTGTAACTCCGTAAATATGAGGAGTTGAAAGCGCTTCAACAACATCAGCAACCGCCTTCGCTTCTGAAGCATCAGGCATTGTTGCACCAGCAAAGGCAAGAGAATAGAAACTCTCCGTTTCGTTAATCTCTGTTACAAAGTCGTCAAAATCTCCGGAAACGCAAGCAATTTTCAAAAGCTTGGGGGAAGGTGACTGAGAAAAATAAAGCGCTGCAGCCTTCGCCGTTTCCGTCGTGTTGGCAAAATCTGAAAGAACCTCTTCATAGCTGCTGTAAGAATGCGCACCTGTGAAGGGGCTGATCGGCGTATCTGTTGATCCGATCAAAAGCGTTCCAAAATCTCCTCCCGCAACTGAGGCGGGGGAAAGATTCAAATAAACGTTCACAACATTGTTCAAGTTCAACTCTGGCATTTTTCAGCCCTCCTCAGGTAGAAGGTAAATAATCAATCGCAACTTTTGAAACTCCTGAAATCCCCGAATACTCCCAAACTGTTTCACGCCTAAAAATGCACGCGACGTCTGTGTGTGAAATCCAATGCCCGTCAAGCATATCCGGCGCATTGTCAATTGTATCAACCCGAAACATTCGGCATCCCGTCGCCTGATAAAATGTTTCCCAAAAATCAGTCCTCTTTAATCCAGCGACAAAAATTCGGGAATTCTTTTTTCCTTCCGGCCCATAAAAAGAAACTCTGACTGAAACTTCTTCTTGGTCTCTGGATTCATAAATTTGCTTTGAAGAAACTTCTTTCACTCTCTCAAAAAAATTTCCGTCTGAGTCATATTTCGGGGTGCTGAAACTGCACCAATTTTCTGTATCTCCAAATTTCGGGGGTTCGAATTGAAACGCCGGACGAACATTTTTTTTATCGAGGCCGGTAATCAAAACAATGAAGTCATGAAGCGCCCTGTTGAAGTTTTGCCCATAATCAGGCGAATTTGTAAGAGTGAGGGAAGGCATTTTTTCACCTCTCAATCAACAAGTGTCGCTTCTGCAGTGCAGAAACCCGCGCCACAATTTCCCGCCGTCTCTGTAACTCTTTGTACCATGTAACGGCGGCCCTGGAATTCTATTTCATCGCAATAGCCTTCATCATTCATGGAATACAATTGGGTTTTGCAGTAAATTGTTATATCGCGGTCAAAGTGCGTTCCCCTCTCAAATTTGTTATATTGAACGCCTCCCCATTGAATAACCGCGACCGTCTTAATTTTCGTTTCTGTGTAAACTCCTTCGCCGTATTCATTCAGACTTTGAACCCGCCGAAAAATTGTTATTTCGTCAACGAAATCAGGATCCAGAAGAAGTTCTGAAACATCAATCAGCGCCATTTCTCACTTCTCCTTTCTGATAACATAAGTAATTGAATTCACCAATTGTCCGGTATGAATCAAAGGTTTCGTCCCTTTGAAGCCAATTCTCTTTCTGGCCTTCAGAGTGCTTTCAGCCAAGGGAGGGGGGATCCCTTGGGTTATTCTTCGTTTCACTCCGGCGGCTAAAATCATTCCCGCTGCAGAATAGGCGTTTTCAATTGTTTCTTTTCGTTTCAAAAAAGCTTCAATTGCCTTTTGCGCCTTGTCTTTGTTGTCATTCACTCCGGGAATCAGAAAAGGCCGCGGGGGAATTCCGGCGTTCGGCGCCCCGAACTCTTGAATATAAGCAATCGCCGCGTTGTTCAGTCCTTTTTCCCTTCTCTGTGTGTTTTCAGCGGGAATCCCAATGTAAAGTTTATCTTTCCCGCTTCTTTCCTGAAGGTGCTTCAAGAATTTTTTCACTTTATCCGGGATCCCGAAGAAGGAAAATTTCAACTGAGGCATTTTTGAACCCTCAAATCTGAATGCACCCCGCGCCGAACATCTTCATGAGTCTATAAAGCTGCTTCCCGTAAATTGTCAGATTGTAACTTCCCGCTCCTTCTTCTGCACTGCTTCCCGTGTCATAAGAAATTGACGCACTCCCAACACTTTTTGAAGCAACGATCCCGCCGGAAAATCCAGGAGCCCCGCCGTTCGATGAAGTTGAAACATTCTGAGCTTGAAGCGTTAAGTTGTGTGCAACAAAAAGGCTTCTGGCATGATCTGTAAGGTCTCCGAAAATTTTTTCTGAAATCACTTTCTCAGAAACAGTTTCCCAATAAGCAATTTGAGCTGAGGGATATTTTGTCGCTGAAGCGAATTCAGGAAAATTTGCTCTGAAAGTATCTTCGAACATGCCAGAAGCCCCCAAGGAGGAATTTTTAATCTGCTTTTTCGGGAGTGATTTCTTCCGCCGGTGCTTTGTCGGTGGCGGGTTTACGGCCGCGCTTCTTTGGCGCTTCTTCCTTCACTTCGCCGTCTTCTGCAGATGCTTCTTCCTTCTTCTCTTCAATCTTCGAAATCAGAAAAACCTTCCCGGCTTTCGAAAGTGCGGAGAAAAAAGGATCGTCTGCAACATCATCGGGAAGTTCAATCATTCCCTTTTTGTAATCCTTCCCGCCAAGGTGTGCGGCCTGCATCAAATTGACTTTCATTTTTCAGGTCTCCTTAGATGCTGTCTGCGTATCGAACCGTTTCAGGGTAAACGAACTCAACAGCACCCATCGCCCAGACATAAGGCGCGATGAAGTTAATTCCTTTGTAATACGGCATTTCCCGGCGAATCGGAACCATCGGGAAACGGACGCGGTTGATGTCATTAGTGTAACAAACCATTCGATCATCGCCGCCGGTTCCTGCACCCGCAAGCCACTTCACCGGCTGAATATCAAGCGGCCGGCCGTTTGTTGCATTGCAGATACAATTTTCTTTCAGGAACTGCAGAATTGAAATGTTCCCGGCGCTGCTCACTTTCTGGCTCAGAATGTAACTGAACTGAGTTGGCGGCAAAAGCAACTTGTCAGGGCAAACGGCATAAGCAGAAGCTGACCAACACCCGTCAAGGAGGGTGTTCACGTCGTCAAGAATTTCATCCGCCGTCTTTGTGCTCCATGCCTTCGTGCCGCCACCGCCGTTCACAACCTGCGTCGCTGTCACCTGGCTACTGTTGCAAAGGCCTTCCGCTGAAACTTCAGAAGAACCAACATAAACCATTCGGTCGACCGCCATCTGATACAAAGTGTTAAGCGCATCAACCTTCTGAGTGTCAATCGAACGCCCCAAATACTGAGAACGTTCAAGTTCAATCGAAGAATAGGAAACTTCACGACCGAGAAGGTGAATCGGCGTTGTGATCATTTCACCGTCAACGGAAACGCCCTGAAGCGTTGTCGATTCCTGCGAAATGAACGGCATTCCCTCAGAATTCAACGTTCCGTTTCCTCCGAAAGAAGAACGGATGAAAGAGGTGCTTTCAAACGCCATCGTCACGTCTTCCCTGAGCTTAATGTCGCGGCCCCACGTGACAGACACCAAAGGCTGATAAAGGCGCTTGTCAAGGTTATCAAGCTGATTGACGAAAAACGCAAGGTTTGAATCCTGCGTCCGTGCTCTGATTGTGTCATTCACTCTCATTCTGTTTCTGACTTTCATTTTTTTGTCTCCTGTTTCATTTTGTATCAGAACACTACTTCGGTCAAATCATCAGCATCTTTGCCGTTGATGGCCCACTTTGCAGCGATCATGACTGCGTCCGTGTCCGTTGTGGTTGACAAAGTGCCGTCGCTCAGAACGTAAACGTCACCGCCCTTGACGGGGGTTCCCGTTCCGCACTTGACACAAACATATCCGTGCTTTGCGTATCCCTGAACTTTGGCGGGGTCATAACCGCCACCAACAACACCTGCGCAAGGGACCTGACGAATGAAGAAGCCCAGGAACTCCCCGGCGCTGTCTGTTCCAACCATCTTCTCAATGTTTCCGCTTGCATCCGCCTTCACGGGATCGCCGTATGCTGGCTGATTCGCTTCTGTAGACGTGACAAGACTCTGTTCAATCCAAGTCTCAGTCTTCCGGGTAACATCACCCAAAACACCCACCGGCGCATTGTAAACATATGCAGTCATTTTCTTTTCTCCTCCGTTTCAGAGTGTATCACTTGTAAAACTTGGCGTTAATCTCATTCATCTTCTTTGCATCGATACTTCCTGAACTCGCTGCTGAAGCTCTTGCACTATCAACGGCATGAGAAGTTCTGACTTTCTGCCTCTTCATCTTGCACGCCGTGTCAAGGATGAAACCCCGGGTGAAAGTGCTCATTGAAGTGAGAGGGGATTTCGATTTCTTTGAAAGGCTCTTCATCAAATCTTTTGTATCAGGATCCCGAATCGCTCCAAGAAGGGCGGCATTCAGACAAACATTTGCATCGCGGGTTTTTGCCTGAACCCCAGGTGCGAAAATTTCAACGGCGCTTTTCACGGAACGGGGAAGAAAAGCAGCATCTTTGCATTTGTCTTTCACTTCTTCATCTTCGCAATCTTCATCTTCAACGTCCTCGTCTTCGACGTCCTCGTCTTCAACGTCCTCGTCTTCGACGTCTTCATCTTCGACGTCTTCATCTTCAACGTCTTCGTCTTCGACGTCTTCGTCTTCGACGTCTTCGTCAGTCATTTCTTCTTCGTCTTCTGTCTCTTCATCTTCAGAAGCAAACTTCTTCAAGCCTTCGTCAATGTAATCTCTGAGGCCTTCAAGAAACTTTTTCATTTCGTCCATTTCTTTTTTCTCCTTCGGGTTGAACTTCGCATCAAAGATCCTGCACCCACTCCCGCATCTACCTTCTAGAACTAACGCAATGTGATTTCCTAAAATGTTTCCTTGTGTAACTTTGCCGTTTTCCTCTTCATAGTCTGCTTCATAGCCGCATGACAATTCACGAATTTTTTTGGACTTCACTTTTTCAATCGCGTCCGGATCTGTCAAAATCAAATCAGCTTTTATTTTGTGATCGTCTCCCAAGGAAACATTCTGAACAACTCCAACAGAATATTTTTTCCAGTTTTCGGGGGTTATGAAATCCGGCGGGTGCCCCATCGTGACTGGCTTTCCCTCGAAACTTGCAAGAGCCTTTGGATTTTTGATTTCCTTTTCATCCCGATAAACCCGGACCATCCCGTTTTCGTCTGTGTTCTTCGCTTTTATTGGGATTTCTGTTTTGTGATACATCAGAAACCCGTCACGTGCGATGGCGCAATCTCGACAGACTAAATACCCTTCCGGAGTCAGATACAAATGGTTACTTAATTTTTCCTTAATTAGGAATTTGTTTCTGTCAACTGTTTTTCTTTTCATCCTTATTCCTCCTCAAGAGGGATAACCGGTTCCGCATAGCATCGACAATTGCAGAATTCGCCGGGGCCGTGCCTTCCTTCTCCTGGAATTTCCGGCGGGTTCGCATATTCGAAGGTCAATCC
>JAZQSP010000057.1:0-3872 GCA_045630205.1 Faecalimonas sp.
AGAAGAAATTCACAAAGCAATTGGTGCTAATGATTCCGAGTATAGTTTCCTTCATAATTTGTTAACGTCAACAGGATCTGAACTAGTTAAAAGTGTAATTCATTTTCTGAAATGGCTTGGATTTGATAATGTTAGAGATCAAGATGAGTTTTCTGAGAATCAATTATTAGAGGAAGACATACAAGTTGATTTAGAAAATGGAGGATTGTTGGTAATAGAGGTCAAGGGTATAAATGGAACATCTAAAGATGCCGAATGCTCCCAAATCAGCAAGGTTCGTCGTAGAAGGGAAAAACAGCGTGGTAAATTTGATGTTTCAGCTTTATACATTGTCAATCATCAAAGATGTATTGAACCTATAAAACGAGAAATGCCACCATTTAACACAACACAGATTCAAGATGCCATAAACGATGAAAGGGGTCTTGCATATACATGGCAACTGTTCAATTTATATTTCAACATTGAGAATGGCTTAATTTCTAAAGAAGAAGCTCGTATGCGCTTTATGTCTGAAGGATTATTAGATTTCAATCCTAAACTAACAGAATTAGGGATTCCATACAACTATTATCAACATAATACGATAGCTTGCCTTGATATAGGAGATAATGAGATTAGGATTGGAGACACACTCGCTTACGAACGAAACGGACGATACTATTTGGTAAATATTGAAGACTTACAGATAGACCATGTTCCACATCATTCCGCACAAAATGCAAAAGTTGGTATCAAATTATCCTCTGCCGTTCCTAACAAACATTTAATATATTTTGTAAAACACAAGGCATAATAGGCTAAGCCCGCAGCGGAATCAAACGTTGCGGGCTTAGCCTATTATGCACCCAGGAGATTATATTACAGCTGCAGTCACCTCCTGAAGAAGAATAAAGATCAGCACATCACCAGACTTTGCTCCGGCCTTAGTGTTCACGAAGAAGTACTTAATGAGTAGATTTGGAGGCTTTACTCAGCATATCCATCCATTATACTCAACCTATCTGTTTGTAATGCCCACAAAACCGAGGTATCATGGACATTATATCTTGCAATGCGAGTTGCCTAAAAATAACATGTTGGTAAACTAATTTAGAATTATTTTACCAACCGATTTACCAACGTTTTTGTGAATTCCAATAAACTATACATTGCAGAAGCTGGCTGGGTGGACATTCTGGGTGATGAAACCCTTGTAATCAATTGATTTTCTTACATTTGTGAAGATTATCATTGATATGCTTAAAAAAATGCTTTTTCTGTGGGTCTAAAAATGTGGTCAGGAATGGCCTGAGAGGCCGCACCCAACGGTACAAATGCAAAGATTGTGGCCGTCGTTTTGATGGCGGTATTCGACGAGATAAATCTCAAGTTATTACTGATTATGTAGAGGGTAAGCAAACTTTGGAACAGCTTGCCGTCAAATATGGTGTCAACGAGCGAACAATACGGCGGGATCTTGAAGGTATGCGGTATGTCTACAAGATTGCCAAGTATAAGGATGTCACCATACAAATGGATACGACATATTGGGGTAGGAACTTCGGGCTCATGGTCATCAGAGATGCTCTCAGAGGCAATGTTCTGTGGCATAAATATGTTCGTCATGAAACAATTGCTCAATATATTGAAGGTGTTGATTGGCTTAAGAGCAATGGATTCCATATCTATGGTGCTGTGATTGATGGCCTGAAGGGACTTGCTCAAGCATTAAAGCCAATCAAAGTTCAGATGTGTCAGTTCCACCAGATGCTGATTGTTCGTAGATATCTGACGCAAGATCCTGATTTAGAGGCATCTCAAGAGTTGCTTAATCTAATAAATATTATCACCAAGACTGATAAGGAGAGTTTTATTGGAGCGTTCAATGACTGGTATGAAAAGTACAAGGACGTAATAAATGAACGTGTCCATGATAGAAGAATCAAGCGACACACTCCTCCATATATGCGTCCTAAACTTCGCAGCGCATATCTAAGTATCAAACGAAATATGCCATTGCTATGGACCTTCTATGATCACCCTGAAACAGGACTTCCAAATACGAACAATGCGCTAGAAGGTCTCTTCTCAGATCTCAAAACAAAAGTAAGAGTGCATAGTGGCATCAGCAAGGAACATCGAAAGAAACTTCTAGATGAATATATCAAGCGACATTATTGAGACGGTCACCGTCGCCGGAATATACGACCTCCGGCGACTACAGATCAAGCGCTGCGGGCGGGTCGGCCTAAGGGCCGTCCTCGCGCTTGACTGTTGGCCAGTTATCACCCCAAATGTCCACATGGAACTTTTTTAGAGAAATCTATCACCCAAAATGTCCAGGTGACCCGTTTCTGTGGTTTGACGGTAACGATGAATATGATTATATTCCACCTGTAATGTCGAGCGAAGTCGAGACATCTGTATAATTAATATGTACTATAACCATATAGACCGATGAAAAAACTGATGACCATCCTTGCGGTTGCGCTTATTGCAATGCGTCTGACTGCTGCTGCAGCAAATCCGACTCATGTTCAGGAGAACTATCTTAATTCAATAAAGATCACTTTCCTGTCATGGACCAGCGGAAGTACCAAGGTGTCATATGAGAGAGCGCTTCCGAACTGGCATCAGAGCAGTGAACTTTGCGCCAGCCTCATCAGTGCCGGTTATGACAAGTACAACAATGATCCTCTCGGATTCACTCTGAGATACGGCCATAAGTTCTTTATATGCCAGGGGGATGTGTCGTTGAAAGGATTCTATCTCCGACCAGAGTTTATATATTCACATTATAATTATACATGCACCAATACAGGTCTGCATAACTGTAAGGCATCCGGAGCTCGTGAGAAGGCATCAATGGGAGCTGTCCTCGGAACGGTTGGCTACCAATACCTATATAAAAGATTTCTTGCTGATTTCTGGGTTGGAGCAGGGTATGCGATGGGCACTCCTGCTGACACAGGCTACCATCACGGCTTCCAACTTTGGGATTACTTCGGAACATCCCATGATAATATAGCCTTAAGTTTCAGCATCAGGCTTGGAATCTGTTTCTGATAAACTTCATAATTCAGAAATCAAAATTTGCAAATCAGATAAATTGTTGTACATTTGCAGTCCCAAATAAGCGGGCGTGTTGAAATTGGTAGACAAGCCAGACTTAGGATCTGGTGCCGAGAGGCGTATGGGTTCGATTCCCTTCGCCCGCACAAGGGGACGGAAGTAGAGAAATCTACTTCCGTTCTTTGTATATAATCCCTTGATATTCTGTCAATTATATTGAATATTGGGCTCTTGTCGGGAGTTCGATAACGGTTGTTTTCGTGATTCCAGAAAATACCGTTAGGGAATACTAATTGCTGGACTTTTATCTTAGTTTCAAGGTTGGAATCATTCCATAAAGTGCTTAAGTGACAGCAAGTTGCGACTATTTCACTGACTTCATTGTCGGAGTTCGATAAAGTGTTTTCACATTTTTCAAGTTCTACTAGTAATCTTCCCTTTCTGTTCTGTAGTTCTTCTATGGTTACTTGGAATATGTCGTCGTCTATCTTTCCTATACCATACCTCAACTTCGTATCTGTTATCTGCTTATCGACTTCGGTAAGTCTTTTCCTCAGTTGGGTCACATTGTCTGTTACCTCTTTGTTCCCTTCTGTCAGTAACTGCCTCACTGCTCGTTCTACTATCTTTATCAAATTAGGAGATAGGTCGTATTCGCTGAGCATCGATGTATACCCATCGTGTAGCTTCTTCGATGATATGTTCGTGCTACAGCCCTTTGTATTGCACTTGTAGTACCCATACTCCTTTCCGTTCTTCTTCTTAGTATAGAATGTCATTGGGGTCTTATCCTTGTCGCAGAATACGTGTTTCTTAAG